>NZ_JAXCID010000029.1:0-54326 GCF_035985125.1 Arthrobacter sp. CG_A4
TAGCTTCGGTGCTCAAACACCAAGGCCATGATCGCGCTGTAGTCCGCCATGAAAAGTCCTCTCAACAAAAAGCGGCAGCACCGAATGTGCCGCCAGCTTCCCAAGAGCCAACCAGACCAACCCCACCAGTACCACCTAGCCGAAAGGAGCGGTACCACCTGACCGGACTGCCCGTACCATCAACCCGTATTTGCCAGCTGGCAGCTGTGGATCCCGGAATCACCCCGAACGCAAACTTTCCCTTTCTCGAGTCGCTGAAACAGATCGGCGGCGGCATCCTCGTGGGCGCCTTCATAGTGATCGCCATTGTCGCGATCATGGGCGCCGCGATGCTGTTGGCAGGTAAGTTGAGCCAATCGTCGCGTCTGGCCTCCGGTGGGGGCATGATCCTGCTCTGGACTGGCCCGGTGGCAGCAATCCTGGGTGGCATTAACGGCTACATTCTTTGGTCCCAGTCGGCGTTCAATCTCGGATTCTAGGTCCGAGTCATCATGCCGGTTGACTGTGATCTCAACGGATGGTGGCCGCCCGGGTGCGGTCTCGTCTCCCAAGCGAACGACGGCATCCAGGGTTCAATCACGTCGCTTTTCGCGAATATTCTCCAAAATATCGCTTCATGGATCTGGTCCTTCATCACTGGCGCGTTCAGGTTCTCGGACGTGGATGATTCGCAGTGGACCGCCGTCGAAGGCCTCACGAGTTGGTGGGTCGTCGTCATGATGACGCCCCTTGTCGTTGCCATGATCATCCAGCTGCTGTCCGGTTTGATCAGCCAACAACCCCGCCGTCTTGTGCGGGCCCTGGTAGGCGGGGCTGCCGCCGTCCCAATGGTGGCGGGTGCGGTGTACTTGGTCCGCCAGCTCACCAAAGTGAGTGATTCGGCGTCCGCGGCGCTTCTTGGCTCCCTGGGAACAGATCCATACGTGCTGTTCATGAGGCTCTTCGGCTTCGAGAAGGCTCCGGCCGGCGCCGGCAGAGACTGGAACGTCATCTCTCTGGCTCCCGGGTCCAGTGGAGGCGCGGCCGGGGCCGTTGTCGTCACCGCCATGGCCGTCATCGTTGTCTGGGTTCTGGCGTTCATCCTGATGTGTTCAATGATCTTTCGATCTTTCGCGCTCATCGTGCTCGCCGCAGTCGCCCCGGTCGCTCTCATGCTCATGCCGTGGGAGAAGACGCAAACTTGGGCGCGGCGGTGGTGCGAAATCGTCATCGCGTTGCTTCTCGCCAAGCCGTTGGCCGCGACCGTGCTGGCCGTGGCCATCAAGCTCTTTGCCGAGTCGAAGTCATTCGCCGGTCTGGCCGCCGGCGTCGTCGGTATGGCCTTGGCTTGTGGAGCTCCGCTGATGACGCTACGCCTGGTTAGTTTCGCCGGTGGTGAGCTTGCCGCAGCGGCGCAAACTGCGGGAGGCGGTCACGTACTTTCTCGAAGCTCCGGCTTTGCCGCCCGGCAGATCAGCCGACAGGCTGGCGGCCGCTTCACGCTCGCTCGCCTGGCATCGCACTCATCTGCGACTCGTCCGATCCAGTCGAGCCGGCCACAGTTTCCCACCCGCGTACTGGCACCCCGTGCGCCACTGCCGCAAACGCAGACAGGCACGACGTCGGCCCAGCCCACCGGGGGTTTTGGGCCCGCATTGATGCTCGACGCCGGCACCACGGCTAGCGAGCGACCGTCACCCCGGGCGCATGGAGGCCGGCGTGGGCGGAATTCGACTCCGGGCGCGCCGCTCGAGGGCCCGGGTACGCGTGCATCCGGCGAGCAGCCACCGCCGCCGAGACAGCCGGCTGATCCTGAGGCCTCTCGAACGGCACCGCAACCGGCGTCCCCGTCGCCTGCCTCCCCGACGGGGCCTCCGTTGGCAACACCGGGCCGCCCACCCATCCGACAGCAAGCAGTCGTCCAGCACCTGAATGACGGTGATTTCCATGTCTGAAAATTCGCGCGCCCTCGAGGCCGTCAATTTCCCCCGGTACGAGCGTCGCGGCGTATTTATGGGCTTGAAGTGGTACCAGTTGCTGCTGCTGTCGGCCGGGGTCGTTGTAGCGAGCACGGCATCGGCACTTCGCGGACCATTTGGCCTCTTTGCATCGGGACCACTGTGGCTGTCGCTCATCCTGCTCGGGTTGCTCCAGTATTCGAGGATCCCCTACCCGGTCTGGGCCGGGCATGCAGCCCTGTTCCTCTACCGGTTGGCCGCCAAGCAGACCCGCTTTCTGATCAGGCCCGAGCGCCCGGCCTTGGCGGGGCACTTGGCGCTGCCGGGCGGATTGGGGAACCTGGAACTGCGTCGGACCTCAACCGGTGAGTCGTTCATCGTGGACGCCCGCGGCAGGGAGGCGATCGCCGTGCTGCGCTGCAGCACCAGATCATTCGCGCTCCTGGACTCTGATGACAAGGCCTGGGCGGTTCAAGCCTGGTCCCGCGTGCAGGCAGGCATGGCCCAGCGCAGCAGCGTCGCCAGAATCGCCGTCCAGGACTACACCGTCCCGTATCCCTCGTCGGCCCTGCGCGACTTCTATGAACGCACTGCCCCGGAGCGGGCGAGCACGCCAAAAGACCTCACCTGGGGTCAGCGTGCCTACGAGGACCTGATCGCTGCGGCCGGATCGGCGATGAGCCACGACCTCTTGCTCGCGCTTGTGGTGGACACCGGCAAAGCGCGACGCCGAATCAAGGAGTCCGGCGGGGGACTCGTCGGCGTCGAACAGGTGCTGCGGCTGGAGGTTGAGGCCATGACCACCGCGCTGGGCACTCACAATGTCAGGGTGGAGGAGTGGCTCCCGGAGACGGGACTCCTCGACGTCGTCCGCGGCGCCTTCGATCCGGCCGCCCCGGCAACCCCGGCACGGCAGCCCATAGACTCCACGACGGCGCCGGAGCTCCAGAACGATAGAGAATCCAAGGCGCCCGGCGTCGCTGCCGGGCCGATGGCGGTCGATGAGCACTGGACCTATGTGCGCACTGACTCCGGTTTTCATCAAACGTTCTGGATCGCCGAATGGCCGCGGCAGAAAGTCTTTCCTGGCTTCCTCCACCCCTTGATTTACGTGGGCGATTTCCGCCATACGGTGACCGAGGTGATCCGCGCCGTACCCACGACTGAGGCGCTGCGGGACATTCGCTCCGCCCAGGAAGCCCATGAAACTAGGCGACGGATCAATACCCGTTTCGACAGGCCGCTCACCCGGGAGCAACGGGCAGAGGAAGAAGAGGTGACCCAGCGGGAGGAAGAGATCGTCGCCGGTCACGGAGACGTGCGGCCGGCCGCGTACGTGACCATCACGGCGGGCACCCTCCAAGATTTAGCTCGGCACAGGCAGGAGCTCGAGTCGGCGGCGGCGGGAGCCTTCGTCGAACTGCGGTTGCTGGCCGGTCAGCAATGGGCGGCCTTCGTCGCTGGTGCGCTCCCGTTTGGGCGGGGACTGCGGTGAAAAGGCCAATCCAATCGGTTCACTACGTGCCGGCAGGTGGGAACCGCCAGGAGCGGAAGGAACGACGCCGGCAGAACTACGATGCTCACAGCCAGCCGTGGGAGTCCGCGCTCCGCAGCTTGGGAGAGACGGTCGGTGCCGGGCTCGACAGAAGGGAGCACGGCGGCGACTGGGGGAGCCATGATGCGGATTCTCTCCGCGGTCCGCACCGCCTGCGCCCGGCACCGCACCGGGCGTCCACCATGACCTTCGCCGCTGCCTACCCGTTTATCACCGAATCAGGGCTGGGCCACGAGGGGACGTACATCGGCACGGACGTGTTCGGCTCCGGTGCTTTCTCCTACGATCCGTGGATTCTTTATGACAAAGGCGTGATCAATGGCCCGTCGATCGTCGTTATCGGCACCGTCGGGACAGGGAAGTCCATGTGCGGAAAGTCGTTGGTGGCCAGGTCGATCACGCTGGGTCGGAAGGCCGCGGTCGCCTCTGACCCTAAGGGCGAGTGGGTTGCCGTCGCGAACGCCGTCGGCGGGAAGGTCATTTCTGTAGGCCCCGGCCGCGCTGCCCGGGTTAATCCGCTCGACGCCGGTCCGCGGTCCAGCGCGCTAAGTGAGGCGCAGTGGCAGGCCGTGGTCCGTCAACGACGCCGCTATCTGCTGGTGGCGTTGGTGTCGCTCATGCGGCAGGGGATGCCGCTGCATCCGGTGGAACACACAGCCCTGGATATGGCGCTCATGGAAACGGTCGCGCAGAACTCGAATCCCACGCTGCCGATGGTCCTGGACCACCTGCTGAACCCGTCAAGGGAAACCATCGGGCTGGTCGGCAAGGACGGGGGACAGGCCGTCAGCCACTCGCTGCGGCGCACAGTCTCCGGCGACTTGGAAGGCATGTTTGATGCACCCTCCACCGTCTCCTTTGATGCTGATGCGCCCATGATGGTGATGGACACGTCCGCGCTGATCGGTGCCTCGGAGCAGGCACTGTCCCTCGCCGCGGCGTGCGGCGCCACCTGGCTGGAAGCGGCCGTGACGAATCCCGATGGCGGCAAGCGGCTGGTGGTCTATGACGAGGGCTGGCGCATGTTGGCGGACCCCTACATGCTCGCAAAAATGAGCGAGCAATGGCGGTTGGCCCGTACCTACGGCATAGCGAATCTGCTCATCATGCACAAGGTGGCCGATCTGAATGAAATCGGCGACAGCACCAGCGGCCACCGCCAAAAGGCACTCGGCCTGCTCACAGAAGCCGACACCAGGATCATCTACCGGCAGAAGCACGATGCCATGCGTCTGACCAAGGAAGCGTTGGGTCTGTCGGAGGCGGAATGCGAGCACGTGGAGAACCTCCCCAAGGGCGTCGGGCTCTGGAAAGTCGGGAACCGTTCCTTCATCGTCGCCAACCGGGTCACCACCGATGAACTGGCAGTATTCGGCACCGACGACCGGATGGTCTGAAAGCCGCCATGAACCGGCGTGCAGGGGACAGTACTCCACTCGTGACGGCCGGGCTTATCGCAACAGCCGGCTACGTCTGCCTGTGCGTCCTGATCCAGAGCGCAGCCCACATCCTGATTATCTGGCGCTGCGGCGGCGGCTCACCGTCGCCCTTCAACCCGGCCGCCGCCGTCGGGCTCTTTGCTGGCCGGACTGATTGGATTCTTGGTCAACCAGAAGGGTGCGACGTCGGCGCCGGCGCCGTCTGGTGGGTGGTGGGCCCGGTGCTTCTCCTGGTGGCGGCGCTCGCCGTCGGGTCCATCCTGGCGTGGCGGAGGTGGAAGCAATCTGGAGCGTGGTTGCGCCAGGACATCCTGAATCGTGAGGGTATTGCCCGGCGGGCCGAGATCCTTCACGACTTCGGAGCCAGGGCCGTCCGAAGGCGGGGAAAATTCACACGGCCAGGATTGGCCAAACCCCGGATCGAGGACGTTGCCTGGACGCTGGGCCGATCCCGCGGGGTCACTATCCACGTCTCCACCGAGGAATCCATGGTCATCCAAGGCGCGCCGCGCTCCGGCAAGGGCCTCTACGTTGTCATCAATGCGATCCTCGACGCGCCGGGTGCCGTGGTCACCACGTCCACCCGCGCCGACAACCTGGTGGTCACTATGAAGGCCCGCGCCACGGGGAGCAGACCGGTAACAGTGTTCGATCCGCAGGGCATGTCCGGGTTGCCGTCAACGCTTCGCTGGTCTCCCGTCCGTGGCTGCAAGGATCCGGACGTCGCCACCCGCCGCGCGCTCGTCATCACCGCCGACACCGAGATGAAAGGCGAAAACGCGGCCTGGCAAAAGCGCTCGCTGATTATCCTGCAATGCCTCCTGCACGCTGCGGCACTGTCCGGGGAAGGCGTCCGCGCGTTTCGCCGCTGGTCCTCGAGCCCTGTCCTGGCGCGTGAGGCGTTGGAGGTACTCAGCCGGCCCGGTGCAGCGCTGGGATGGCAGGCCGATCTCATGGGCATCCTTGAGGATGACCCCAGGAATACCTCCAACTCCTGGATCGGTGTCTCGGCCGCCGTGGCACCGCTGTCATCGCCGAAAGTACTGGCCGCCTTGGACCCCCTGGACGAATCTGAGGAATTTGATCCCAAGACATTCATCCGCGACTGCGGGACCCTGTATTTGATCGGGACCCGCGCCGGAGCCGCCGCAGCTGGTCCGTACCTTTCGGCCCTGATCGACGACATCGACAATGCCGCCCGCGAGATGGCCTTCATCGCCCCTGGTGGCAGGTTGGACCCGCCGCTGTCCCTCATCTTGGACGAGATTGCGAACCTGGCGCCGTGGCCGGGCTTGCCGATCGCCCTCTCTGACGGTGGAGGTATCGGCATTTCCACTCTTGTGGTGTTGCAGTCCCTGTCCCAGGCGCGGACGGGATGGTCGATCGATGAGGCCGCGACCATTTGGGACTCGGCCATCATCAAGGTGATCTTCGGGGGCGGCTCTGACGAGCGTGACCTTCGTTCGCTCGCCGGGCTCCTGGGGGAGCGGAGCCTGATCCTGAACACCCGTTCCTGGTCCGCACAAGGCCGCCAGGACGGCGAACAGATCAGGGAGAGCCCGGTCCTGGCGCTGCATGAGATCCGGCGTCTGCCCACCGGCACAGCCCTCATGCTGGGGCGGCGGACCCGCCCCATCCTGTTGGACCTGCGCGAATGGCACAAGCGCAAGGACGCGGCCGAACTCGGCCGGTCGAAGCTGGAGCTTGAACAAGCTCTGGCAGACGGGCACCGCTCGCGGCAGCAAACAACCGCGGAGGTGAGCGGTGGCGAGCCAGGATGACACCGAACGCTTTGAGATCCCCTCAGCAGGAGGAGAGGAGGACGACCTGACGGCCGAGCTTTTCCGGTCCCCATTCCGGCCGCCCGCGAGGGTGACCGGCGTGACGTACCGTTGGCGAGCACTGACGGCGGCGCAGGCCGGGACCGTGTGGGGCGACCTGGCGGTGTGGGTCAGATGGCTAGTCGCCACGTACCAGCTGACGACGTCGGTGGTTCCGGATTGCTGGTGGCGACACACCGAGATCGTTGCCGAGCTGTACGCGCTGCATCGGGCGGAACTGGCCTCCTATGCCAGCGACGACCCCGGCTTCGGGCCGCTCGCCTTTCACGAGCGGCTGCCACACGCCGTCGAGCGCCTGCGGACCCATACCCGCATGGCCGGCTGCGTCGGTCTTCAAGCGCATAAGGACCCCGCGTTGAGAATCCTGCGATTGGACGCACCGGGCTTCGTTGAGTGGCAGGCGGCCTCCCACCAGATCGGTGACGAATTCTAAAGTCATGCTGTTTGGGTCACTCAGGACATGAATGAGTATCCGCAGGGTGGTCCCGGCGGGAACCCGAGAAGTATGGAGGGCGGCTGTCGTGGCCCCTGAACCTGAAGACGAATCCAGCGATGTGGCGGCAAATGCCGCGTTCAGCGCTAGCGATACCGGTAATTCGCGCATGACACCGGAAGAACGCATCGCTGCCCTAACGGGTGGTCTCCACAAGATCCTGGAACAGGCCGTTGAATCTCCGTCGCACTGGCAGGTGCTGCTGGATGCCTCGGCAACATTGTGGCGATACTCGGGCGGCAACGTCGCCCTGCTCATGATGCAGATGGCCCAGCGCGGCGCCGAAGAACCCACCCTGGTGGCCGGCTACAAGGAATGGGCTCGCCACGGCCGCACCGTGTCGCGAGGTGAGCATGCGCTCTGGGTGATCGCGCCCCGCACGGTCCGGGTTCAGCAGGTGACACTTCCGGACGGTACCCGGCAGCGCTTCGCGGCGGGGGATCAGTTGCCGCGCGGCGCCGTCGACGATGGAAAGAAAACCGTCATCACCGGTTGGCGCGGGCAGGCGGTCTTTGACGTCTCGCAGACGCAGGGGACACCACTGTTGGTGCCCCGTGGCGGTGCCGCCGCTGGCGTGGATGCAGGTGAACTGTGGCGATCCCTGGCGGCCGTCGCCGGCAGGCACGGGTTCGACGTCGATGTGACAGACGCCCAGTATGGGCTGGCAAGCGGCTTTACGGACTTCGCCGGACACCGGGTCCAGATTGGTGCCTGGCTGGGAATGGAAGATCGCACAGCGGTTCTTGCCCACGAGCTTGGGCATATGCTGCTCCATGGTCCGGACGACGAGATTGGCCGGCTCTACGGCAGCAGCGCGGATCACCGGGGGCTGGCCGAAATCGAGGCCGAATCCGTCGCTTACACCGTGCTCAGGGCCCACGGCATCGACCGCGGCCCGCAATCCGCCACCTACCTGGCTGGATGGGCTGACGCCGTCATTGAGGCGGAGACCGATGCGATGACCCACGACGTCGGCAGCAAGTTACCCGAGTCCCGTGCGGACATTGCCAAGTCAGTGTTGGGCCGCGTCACCGCTGCCAGCAAGGGAATTCTCGAAATTGCCCATCCGCCGGGATTCGGCGGCAAGATCTCCGCAGTTGGCGCGGATCCTCGCGTGAACCCCGCAGCGTCCTACATGGGCGTGGAACGGCCCGTGCGGCCCGTGGATGGGCCAGCAATGGCGGGCCCATAACGACGGCCGTACCAAAACTGTCCGGCGGGAGAGTCCCGCCGACATCTGAAAGGACAACATCAATGAGCACCAAGATCCCGGTTAGCATCGCGGGCAATCTCGTCGCCGATCCCGAACTGAGCATCGGCGAAAGTGGCGTGGCCCACGCTAAGCTTCGTGTCGCCGTCAACCAGAGAATCCAGGGGGCAGACGGCACCTGGCGCGACGGAGAACCCGTCTTCCATAATGTCTCCGCCTTCCGCGCGTTGGCAGAAAACACGGCGACCTCGCTGAAAAAGGGCGACCCGGTCACCGTCGCGGGGGAGCTGGAATTCCGCTCGTACGAGAAGGACGGCGAACGCCGCGAAGCCCGCCGCATCGTGGCAGACACAATCGGGCCCGATCTCCGCTTCGGCACTGCGGCCTACCACCGCTCCTCTCACGTGGCAGACGTTGGGACGTCCGCTCAGGTTCACGTGGGTCCCAAGGTGCCCATTGCGGCAGAGTCTGGTCCGCCGGCATACAACATGACTTCCAAGAGTCCGGTGGTGGTGCCCCCTTTCGGGAACGCGGTAGGGACTGAGATGAGTTTCTGAAACGGGGTACGTCAGGCTGAATGACGGGACCAGTCCGTTGACGAGAATGGCCGGAGGATCGGCGCGGCGCGGACCGCCGGCCGCCACCAGACCGTCGTGCTACAGCGCTAATCTCGATCGACGTTAGATTCTCGCCCGTCAGCAGGGATTAGCGCAACCATTGTTGCTGCTCCTAGTCGTTGGCCATGGCGTCGAGTTGGGCCCGTTCCCGCAACCGTTCCTGCAGCCGGCCGCGAGGAGGACCTCGACGATTTTTTCCGGGCCGCCCAACTCCAGAAGCACGTTGGTGGATGAAGCTGCCCCGCAACACCCGAGCACAAAGGCATTCCTCGCTTGGCATGTCCCAAGTCCTCCACACCGCGCCTAGTTTGGTCTGGAGTAGTCTTCACCAGATTGTTCGGCGCGAGTTCTTCCTTTGGAGGTAGGACCGAGAGCCCGGACCAGTTCAGCATGGAGGGTTTGGAGTAGCGCCGTCGCGTTCTCGCTGGGGATGGCTTTTCCGTGTTCAGCGATGTAGCTTGCTACATCTCGCTTGCCAGGAATGCGCAGGCCTGGCTTTGCCTTTGCCCATGCCTCAAGCTGCTTCGGGCGGGTCAACTTACTGTGTTCGTCGAAGGTAGGCAGATCCGCGATGGTGGCGGTGGGGTTCCACTCGCGCAGCAGCTGGGCGTACGACATCCTGTAGACATCGGGGTCAAGAAGATACTCGAGCATGAGCGCACCGAGCTGAACTACCTTCTCCGAGGAGACTCCGGCTGCAACCAGACTCTTCTTCAGCTTGGTTCCGCCCGCATCATTGTCGACGAGAAAGGCGACGCGCGCTCCTTCCAGGTCCAGATCCTTGTAGTCTTCCGGAGAAGATTCAGACAGACCGGGGGCAACTTGGTAGGGCAACTCACTTTGGCCGGTTGCCGCGCGGATTAGCGATGGCAGTACGAGCATCTCTGTCGCGCCTTCGGCGAGCACTACGTAACGAGCTGTAGCGAATGCGGACGCTCCCGCTCCCATCGCGATCATCAGCGGGGTGAAGCCGCTTGCGTTGCGCCAAAAGCTGTTTTCTAAGGTGCTTTCTTGGGAATTTTCCGTGTTTGGAAGCACGGCGCGGACATTGGTGCCGAGATCAGCGGGCAAGCATGCCGGTGAGTGTGTCGTATAGATGATCTTTGCGACCGCTTGTTGGCGGGAGAATGAAGCAACGAGGTCCGCCTGCGCATCTAGGTGAAGGTGTGTCTCGGCTTCATCGATGAGTAGAACCGGCTTGACGTCCTGTGCCCGCCCTTCAAGAAATGCCACCATAGCCACGTACATTCGTAACCCGGCGCTTCGCTCATTGATTGGCGTGACGATGTCTTCGTCTTGGAGGATTTCAATGTAAATAGTGGAATCTTCGAGGTTGAAAGCCACTGAAAGATGCGATTGCCGCCATGATTCATTGAATTTTTGCTTAAGTACAGCGTTTGCTCTGCGGATCCTCGTACCGTGCGCCGCCCTGTGACCGTCCTCAATCTCAGACAAGAGTTGGGGCAGGGAAAGTCCGGCCATGTCCGCGAGGTTCTGAACCGAGGCGGGCGCGTCCTGCAGTGTGTCTTCGCTCAGGGTGAATGTTGAAGGCAGCGTTCGATCGCTGTCGGAGAAGAGCAGCGCCAGGGGAAGCATCTTTCCGAGTCGGCGCCGGACCTCCGCGCCTGGCGAGCCGGCCTTGACCCAGTTGAGCAGGTCACCGATTGATTGACGAGCTTCCGATGCTACCTCCAGGGCTTCCGCAGACTCCTGCAAGTCAACCAATTGATCATGAAGCTCAGGGAGTACTTCGCGCAGTTGGTCTGCTTCTTCCGCTTCCTTCAATTTCGCGCTCAAAATCTCAAAGCCTTCGAGCGCCTGCGACTTGCGTCCGGCCCAATCCTCAATTTCAGAGTCATCGCTTGAGCTCAGATCAGAGAACGAGTCTCTCGTGATGGGCTGTTGGAATTTGGTAACCAGCGCTGCGACCTTGATCCGCGAGTGCTGAGGGTCCGGTTCGACCAGCATGTAGCGGGTTGTTTCGCCTGCTTTACGTGAAAGTTCGAGCTTTCGCGGAAGTTCCTCGAGATCCATATCGCTGAAGGACTGCGTTTCATGCTCTTCGAGCACATAGATTCCCTTGACGACGGTTGTGTCATCGTTTGGCTTAGCAGTCCGGGATCGACGCGTAGTCGGAAGAGTCGATGAAGTGTCAGTCAGGTAGTGCAGCGCGTCGAGCAGCGTTGACTTTCCCGCCTCGTTCGGGCCTACAACAGCGACGACCCGCGGAGTCAGGTCTATCGACCCCGCCGCGATTCTTCCGAACCCCTTGATGGATGCTTTGGTTAAACGCAACGTTTGCCCCCTGATTAGTCTTCACCGAAACGATGCTCCGTTGCCGCGATGGGCACGAGCAGGTGCCTTCCGCGCTAGTAGTACTCGCGTATGTAGTCGTAGGCGCGGTCATAAGTCTCCTGGTCGCGGATTTTGTACTTGACGTACAGCGTCTGCCGCAAAGCCTGGCGAACTGATCGGTCGCCGTCGCGGGTATCCTGCCAGCCGTCGAATCGGACGGCCCTCACCACCTCGTCCACGTCGGAAACCACCTTCTCCACCATGATCGGAGTATCGGCGTCCTTGAGAGAGTCGAACAGCTCAGTTAGGGCCGCCTTCCCCCGTTCCTCGCGCGGCACCTCCGCTACCGTTTTCTCCGCGGCAACGGTATCCCGGGCTAGCTCGAAGAGTTCCTTGAGGAAATCTAGGCTCGCTTGTTGTCCGTGGGCGTATTTGTCTCGCAGTTCGTTCAGCCGCTGGCCAAGGGCAACGAAGGTGGGATTGGTTAGGTGTTTGGCGATGCGGGCCGTTATCTGTTTTTCGAGCTCCTGGACCTTCTTGTCCCGGTCACCGCCGGTGGTCAGGTCCTCGATGACGACGGCGTCTAGAACGATTGTTTCTAGGTCGCCCCTTGGTACCTCAACTGTTACGTTTTCATTTATAAGTTCCAGCGTCTTGGCACCCAATGAATGCCACACGAGTCGGCCGGTGTAGTCGGACGGCTTGATGGATTCGTAGATGTCCGACAGCCACCTGTAATCGGCCTCATGTGTGTTCAGTACAGGGTCAGGGCTGATTGCTTCCCACAGCTGTCCGAGGTAGCTGTAGGCCAATGCGAATGCGTCTCGTTGTGCATCGTCAGGCAGTTGCGCTTGGGCTTGGATGAGTCCCTCGTATCCACCGACGGTACGGTCGACCCCGGGGAAGAACGCCAGTGCCGCTGCCATGGCGGCAGGGAGCTTGTCGCGCAGCTCGGCGATGTTGGTGATGACCCGCTGTACTGAAGCGTCGTCAAACAAGAGAGACTTGGCGACGTCGTCGAATATGCCCAGGTAATCCACAATCAGGCCGTGAGTCTTGCCCGGGTGAGTCCGGTTTGTACGGCAGATGGCCTGCAGCAGCGTGTGATCCCTCAAGGGCTTGTCCAGATACTGGGCCTGAAGAATGGGAGCGTCAAAGCCGGTGAGGAGCTTGGCTGTTACGATGATGATCTGCAGCGGGTCCGCCGGATCCCGGAAGCGATTCAGGAGCTTGCCTTCGGAATCCCGGTCTAGGGCGAAGCGGTCTTTCCAGTCCTGCGGATCGCGGGCATCAATGCTCATGACGACTGCGGAAGCTTCCGACCCCAGATGAGCATCTAGCGCATCCTTGTAGGCGACACAGGCCGCCTTGTCATAGACCACAACTTGGGCCTTGAACCCGTTTGGGGCTACTTTCTCAGTGAAGTGCCCTGCAATGTCCGACGCGACCTTCTGAACACGGTCCGAAGCCTTGATCAGGTGCTCCAGGGACGCGGCCTTCCTGGACAGTGTGGTTCGTTGAGCTTCCGAAAGGTCGTTGCGCGCGGCAAGTTCGGCAAAACCGGCGTCGATGGCCCCCTGGTCTACTCGCATTTCAGTGAGCCGTGGCTCGAAGTGCAGTGGGAGCGTGGCTCCGTCGCGGATGGAATCGTGGAACGTGTATCGCGAGAGGTATCCCCCTTTGTCCTCCTCGGATCCGAACGCCCAGAAGGTGTTCCGGTCCGTTTTGTTGATCGGGGTACCGGTGAGTCCGAACAAGAATGCGTTGGGCAGAGCCTCACGCATTTTTCGCCCCAGATCGCCCTCTTGGCTTCGGTGGGCTTCATCAACCATCGCGATGATATTGTCGCGGATATCCAACACACCAGGCGCTTCACCAAACTTGTGGATGGTGGTGATGATGACCTTCCGGGCTCCGTCGCGAAGCAGCTGTTGGAGTTCGGCGCGGCTGTCGGTGGAGACCAGGTTGGGCACGTCCGCCGCGTTAAACGTGGCCGTGATCTGCGTGTCAAGGTCGATGCGGTCAACGACGATCAGTACGGTGGGACTGGCAAGATCCAGAGCTGCACGCAGCTTCTGGGCGGTAAAGACCATGAGCAGCGATTTCCCCGAACCTTGGAAGTGCCAGATCAGGCCCTTGCGGATTTTTCCCAAAAGGACGCGTTCGATGATGGCGTTTGCGCCCTGGAATTGTTGATAGCGAGCGATCACCTTGATCTTGCGGTGCTTGCTATCAGTTGCGTAGAGGGTAAAGAATCGTAGAAAATCCAGAATGACGCCGGGTGCTAGTACGCCGTTGACGGCCTCCTTGACATGGGCCAGACCGACGGCGGGGGCTTGGTTCGTCTCGCTGGGGTCCTCACGCCACGGTCCCCAGTGATTGACGGGCATGCCGACGGATCCGTAACGAAAGTCTTTCCCCTCGGTGCCAAAGGAGAGCACGTTGGGCACGAAGAATGCCGGGACGTTTTTCTCGTAGTCGTCATTTATCTGCGCGGCCGCATCAATCCAGGTGTAGGCAGGTCGGACGGGGGATTTGGCCTCGCCGACGACCAGAGGTATGCCGTTGCACCACATGACCAAGTCAAAGCGGCGCTCGAGTCGGCCCTGCACGAAAGTGACCTCGGTTGAGACGATCCAGTGATTGGCTGAAGCGTCGACATTGTTGAGATCGATCAGCTGGACCGTGGTGTGCGCGCCGGCGGGTCCGAATGGCATGGACCTGTCGCCCTTGAGCCAAGCGGCGAACTCCTCGTTGGCCTTCAGTAACCCGCCGAGGCGCGCGGACAGGATGATGGCGCGAAGCTGGTGAATAACCTCGTCCCCACGTTCCGGACGATCTGCGATTTCCGGGTTGAGCCTGATCAGGGCTTCCTTGACCTGGGCTTCAAGTAGAACGCCGCCGGTGTTGCGGGGAAGATCAGAACCCGCAACGAACTGGACGTCAATGTTGGATGAAATGAGGTCTCGGACGAAATCACGGACTGAATTGGCTTCGTTGAAGGTCACGAGCTAAACACCTCCTCGATCAATTTAGCGCGCAAGGAGCGGGTGCCCCTGACTTCTGCATCCACTTTCGCCTTTGCTGATTGAATGTCGCTTATGTCGCCAAGGATCCGTATTTGTTCCTGGATCGGCGGCACGACGAGACGATGCTGCTTAACGTCTTTGCCATTGATTTTCCAAATTCCATTGGTCGATTTTGCATTGCGCAACAGGGCTTGATGACAAGACCCGCTGTTCCATTGCTCGGATGCGAATCTGGGGAGTATCTTATCTGGATCGAACCGCAAGCGGATTAGCAAGTCGGGAAAGAAGCAGCCGTCAGGAAGGGCATCATCGACAAGGCCTCCAAGGCCCGTCAATTGTTTGTTTCCGTTACCTCGCACCACTAAGAAATCTTCGTCTTGAAGTACAAACGCCTCGACTTCCTGCGGGCTAATGTCAACGTACTTTACTGCTTTTCCGGCTTCGATTCGGCCGTGGCGCACTGCGCTAATGCTAAGCGTGGGTATGCCACGTTGCTCATCGTTTGAAGTTGCAGATTTTCCATTGGTTGGGCCAGAGATGACGACTTCCGAAACCGGGCTCGAGACCCATCCCGAATCTTTCTGGCCTGATTCTAGCTCAGAATGGAACAGCGCGTCCCTCAAATCATCCAATCTCATGGAGATCGATCGTTTGATGCTCATGTGGCTCTGAATAGTCCATAAGAGGTCTGCGATGCGCCGCTGCTGGTTGAGTGGTGGCAAATCGAACTCGTAGCTAGCAAGGTCTGAAAAATTCACATAAGGGTTGACCGATCCCTTGGACTCTGCAATCGCAAATGCGTGGAACGGCTCTGACGTCATCACCCATGGCAGAAAATCGGGCAGCAGATAGTTCTCATCCTTGGATGATAGGACGAACGTAGTGTTGGCGCAGACTCCATCGAAGTCGGCGACGGCGACTTTTCGCAAGTAGGTCCGCCGCGAGCCATAGAGGACTTGCCCGGGACGGAACCGGCGGTGGAAAGCTGGTCCCAGGTATCCTTCGGCGACGCTGCCCCAGCGGTGAATCTTCAGCTCATCCGAGTCCATGTGCTCCCCAGCAACCACCCGGGATACGGTGCCGTCGGTCGGATCCACCTTCTCCTTTGACGACTCAACGACGTCGCCGAATTTCACACGCTTCCACAGGCTGTAATCCAAGTCAAGGCTCATCGGCGGGTCTCCTTCCTCAGTAGCTGAATCACATTTGTCACAGCTTCTTCCGCAGTGTCGGCAGCCTGCAGCCATGCCCGGGCAGCTGAGTCGACGTCAGGCGCGTCGTCGCCGTCAGATGAAGAACCCGCACCTGGGGCAACGTACATCGGAATCGCGAGGCTATAACCTTTTCCAGCGATGTCCTCCAGCTTCGCCACTTTGGCAAATACAGGTTCGTCAGCAAACGCCTCATAGGTCGCTAGGATCTTTTGCTGATTAGGTTCACGCAGGAACGACTGCGCCTGTTCACGGGCGTACTCGTTGATCGCGTTTATGAACAGCACGCGACCCTTGCGCTCATCCGGCTTCTGGGTGCGCAGGGTTACTACCACGGCTTCCATCGGCGAATTGTAGAATAGCCCGGGTCCCAGCCCTAGGACGCATTCAATCAAGTCTGATTTCACGAGGGCTTCACGGAGTGCAGCCTCCTCTTTGCGGAACAGGACACCGTGCGGGAACAGAACGGCAGCGCGGCCGGTACGAGGATCCAGACTGGCGGCAATGTGCTGGAAGAACGCATAATCAGCGCGACCCTGCGGAGGGACGCCCCACACGTTGCGCCCGTGCGGGTCGCTGGCAAAAGCGTCACGGTTCCAGGCCTTAATGGAATACGGGGGGTTGGCCAAAACTACGTCAAACTGCTGCAATTCCCCGTGTGCATTTAGGAAAGCGGGTGATGAGAGGGTATCCCCATGGGCAACGTGACCGTCGTTGACGCCGTGCAGGAACAGGTTTATCCGTGCAATAGCGGACGTCCCGTAGTTAAGCTCCTGTCCGTAAAGCCGTAGGTTGCGCCACTCTTTGCCTTGTCGCTTGAGTTCCGCCGCGGTGGAGATAAGCATGCCGCCGGTGCCGCAAGTGGGATCGTAGACGGATTCCCCGGGCTCTGGTTTGAGCATTAGTGTCATCAGACGCACTAGGGTCCGGTTGGTGTAGAACTCCTGGGCCGTATGGCCGGAATCGTCAGCGAACTTCTTGATCAGGAACTCATAGCCCTGTCCTAGTTCGTCCTCCGGTAGATTCGCCGTGGAAAGAGTCTTTGTTGAGAAGTGCTCCACCAAGTCGTTCAACGTGGCGTCTGGTAAGAAGTCTTTGTTGCCCCAGTCTCCATCGCTGAAGACGCCATGCAGGGTGTCCGGGTTCGCGGATTCGATGGCCCGCATGGCCTTTAGGATCGCGGTGCCCTTATTGCGGGTCGTTGCTCGAAGCTGGTCCCAATGGGCGTCGTCGGGGATGACAAACAGGTGGTTTTCAGGGAGATCCGCCAGTTGGTCATCACCGTAAATCGCCAAAGCGTTGGCGTGTTCTTCGTCGTAGACGTCAGAGAGTCGCTTGAGGAATACCAAAGGGAAGATGAATTGCTTGTAGTCGCCGGCATCGATCAGCCCGCGCAATCGTACAGCAGCACCCCACAGGTATTGTTCCAGCTCGCGCTGACCGATGCGCACCGCCGTTGGCGCTAGTTCAGAGTTCAGGCTCATGCGTTCAATCCCCACGTGGCAAGTTCGGCCCCCAGAGCGGCCCGGGTTTGAGCTGCACTCTTCTGTGCTATTTCCAGCTGTGACAGCGCCTGCTCCAGCGTCAGTCCGTCATTCATCTGCACAGGCGCGACGTAGAGAGAAATGTTTAGGTTGAAACCCTTTGTCTCTATGGCCGCAAGATCCACTAGCTGTGCAAGGCCGGGCTGATCTGCGAACTTCTGGTATATCTCCAGCAGTCTTTCAGTGTGCTCGTCCTCCAGTGTGTTCTGGTTGCGGCCCTTGCGGAACAAGGACTCACCATTGACGAACAGGACCTTGCCCGAATGGGCGGCCGGCTTCTGTTGACGGAGGATAAGAACACATGCGGCCAAACCTGTTCCGTAGAACAGGTTTGGCGCCAAACCTATGACGGCTTCCACTTTGTCTTGCCGAAGTATGAATTCGCGGATTCGGCCTTCCGAACCTTGGCGGAACAGTGCTCCCTGGGGGAGGACAACTGCCACGCGGCCGGTCTTATTCGTGGCTGACGCGAGCATATGCTGGACCCAAGCCCAGTCCGCGTACCCTTTGGGCGGCAACCCACCCATCGCGTTGCGCCCCCAGCGGTCCGAGGCCCACGCTTCGTCGCCCCAGCTCTTGAGGGAAAACGGTGGGTTGGCGATCACGCAATCGAAGGTAGCTAGGCGGTCGCGGTTGAAGAACGCCGGGTCCCGCAGGGTGTCCCCGCGGACGACGCGGAAGTCCTCTACACCGTGCAGAAGCAGGTTCATGCGGGCTATTCCCGACGTGGCAAGAACCTTCTCCTGGCCGTAGAGCTTGCCCCACAACAGCTGTGGCCGACCGCCGGCTGCTTTCACGTGCTGGATGACCTCAATGAGCATGCCGCCCGTGCCGCAGGCCGGGTCATAGACGGTCTCGCCCTCGTGAGGGTCCAATATGTTCACCAGCAACCGAACCACGGAGCGCGGGGTGTAGTACTCGCCAGCTTTCCTGTTGGAGGCATCCGCGAAGCGCTTTATCAGGTATTCATATGCCTGCCCGAAGACATCTGGGGAGACCGACTCGTTAGTCAACGGCTTGGCAGAGAAATGCTCGATCAGGTCATTGAGGCGCGAATCAGGGAGCTTCTGTTTGTTGGTCCAAGCAGCGTTGCCGAAAATGCCGTAGAGCGTGTCTGGATTGGCATTTTCGATAGCACGAAACGCAGTGACGAGAGCTTGGCCCACATTCTCCGTGCGGGCGCGGACGTCGTCCCACAGGCAGTCGTGCGGGATCGCAAAACGGTGGTTCTCAGCAAAAGAGGCAAACTCATGGTCTCCGCCTGAATCCGCGAGTGCGTGTCCGTACTCTTCAAGATATACGTCGCTGATCCGCTTAAAGAACAGCAGCGGGAAGATGTACGCCTTGAAGTCAGCTTGATCGATCGATCCCCGTAGCAGATCCGCAGCTGCGGCGAGGTGATTCTCCAGCATCGATAGCGTGAGCGGATCTGCCGTCGACGGAATCATTGCCAACGCGGCAGCTCGAGCCTCGTCCTCAGTCAATTTTCGTTCTTCCTGTAGTGCTGTCGTGGGCCATCACCCGCGTTGTACCGCGCATCCGCATTCGTCGCTGTGGCACGGATCCTCTGCGCGGCGCCTTCTGGGCAGGAACAGTGTTCAGCCCCCGGTCTCGCCCTCGCGGTGAACTGAATCCTTCGGGCTCCAGCCAATCAGGGCCATTTTCCGATTTCGACTCTAGCGGCGTGCAGCGGCTACTGAGACATCCTGGCCAACAGGGCTGACTTTTCGTGTCGGATCTTGGCCTCCCAGAATCTGGTTCTCGACGTGGAGTTCCCCCATAATCGCCGCCGCAGCCGTTCCGTTTCCAGCGGGTCGTGACGTGGTTCTCGACCAAGCTGACCGGCCTCACCGGGCCGTGAATCTGTAATAAGTCCACACCGTAATGTCAGTTACGGTGTGGGCGTTGAAGTCGCCAGACCGGCTGACTCGTTAGACGACCGACCTCCTCGCACTTTCGTGGAGCAACTCGGAGCCAGGGTGCGTCGGGACGGATTTCGTCGACAACGCCGCTCTGAAGAGAGATACACCACAGGGCTTCTGGATCCCGGGCAGACGCGACGGCATGGCCCATGTGGTGACGTGGCCGTAAAGGTTAGACTCCCCGGCATGACAGAGAAAGAGACCGCGCAGTTCTTCCGGATAGTACTTCTGGCGGAGTCCTCCGCCGTTTTCCGGCCGGACGCCTCATGGCAGATCCAACTCCCTGATGACTCGGGGCGTCGCGCTCTGCTGACTGTGGTCACAAGGTACACAGGCGATGAGGCTCTTCACGTGCCGCGGGAGCTTGTGTTTCATTTTGAAATTGAAGCCGATCATCTTGACGAGGCGATCACCGTCGGCACAGAAGCATCTTCTTGGCTTCGTCCCATCATTGCCTTCGCCACCAACGCTGAAGTTGGTGAGCCCCGCATCCACGTAGCGTATGAATTGCAGTCTTCGTCGGATGAAGGGCTTCAGTTTGTACAGTTCTATCGGCATTTCCGGGACGAGAACCCGCAGCGCGGTCGCTTCATCGATACCACTCATGCAGAAGCGGTTGTGGCGGGGGTGGGCGGCGAAGACGAGCAACGGCTATGGCGATGCCTGTCCCATTACGCCTTCGCGCTTGAGCATTGGACTTTCGGCAGTGAGTTCCTGGTCCTGAACCATCTTTGGATTGGGGTCGAAAATCTTTCTAAGGCGGCGCTGCGCCACATTTCTAGGAGCTCAGGCAAGAGCGAGCAGGACCTAGCGATTTCCTACGGCCTCGATACAGAAGATAAGAACTGGAAGAGAGACCTGATGACTGAGATCAGACAGCAGTCGATTTTTCAGGGCGACCAAAGGACACATCAACTCGCAAAACTGGTCAGCGACGGGTTCGAGCACGGTTTCAGAGCCGCCAACGAGCTTCAAACGGAAGCTGCTGAAGTGTGTGACAAGGTGTTTGACTATCTGCGGAAAGCCGTGCTGGATGTGCTCCAGTTGCCTGCTGAGATTACCGACGAGATACAGGCGCGCAAACCCCTGGACTGGAGGTCCACGCACAAGTTCGTCCACGGGTGGCTGGTGGGAGATCCCTCCCAAGGACGTCTTGGTTCTCCGGACGCCCTTTATCCGCAACTGATATGGCGCAGTGACCTGAACGCAATGAAGATTAATGACGATGAGTCCGTAAGCTACACATTTGAGGAAAAGCTCACTCCGCAGCTTCGTGAAGGTGTTCAATTCAAGCTCAAAGGAATTGGTGCGGGCTTCCGCCCCTTGATCAGCGATGTAGAACGGGCCCGCGGTTCAGCAGAAGGTACCTCGGAAGGATGACACGAATTTGGTCAGCCGTTTGCCACGCGGGCACGCCCGCCTTAGCTGTCTGACCTTTGGGAGGGCTTCTGCCGGATGAGGATAGCTACGAAAAGACCGGCCCCGAATATAAGCCGAAACTTCATTACCACCGATCCGGATGGCTTCCTCGCAGCCTGTTCTGTTCCAAGGGGGAGGAGGGCGAAGAACTATCCATCTGCCGTCGCTGGAAGAGCTGGATGCCGTGCAGATGTTCTCGGTTGCAGCGCGGCTGCCTGGGCGCATTCCCTGCGATCGCAGTGCGAGGCAGGGAGATATTTTCAGCGTCATGGACGTGCCGGGCATTAGGGCCATGTTTTTGAGCGGCGTCATCTACGATCGCAACCAGATTTCTGCAGCGAGTATTGGAGGTCTGCTTGAGGGGGAGCCAGTGAGCATGGCCTCAAACAGCAATATCGCAGTCTTGGTCGACCTGTCTGGGTATGGATTGGAAGGGGTTCTCGGCCTGCACTTTTACTCCGAGGTTGAAAAGTTGCCCGATTTCGCCGCTGATTTCACGTTGATCAGGTTCCATCAGGAGCACATACACTCCGAAGGTGCTGTCGCTATCCATGCTGGACCGGGAATCCCCTACCAGGCTCTTATGCTCCCTGTTCCGGGAGTCGAAGACTTCCATCATGTGGGTGCGCTCGATCCGGTCCTTTCCGTCATTGAGCACCTTCCTACCCGGCTTATACGAGTGGTCTCCCCGGGCAGATCCATACGAAAAACGAATAAGAGTTGCAGACAAAAAGACAGACCGCTCCGACAGATACAGCTTGGTGATCTACCGAACCGATGAGTTCGTTGCGGGCCTCATCCAGCAAATTTGAGAAAGACCAAGATCTGACGGTGTTGGCTATGAACAGGGCGATCACTTTGCCGATGATCAGGGTGGTCCATTCAAGTCGTGAGGATCATTTCGGGGACTGTCATAGATCCTGTCCGGCCGCGAGCAGTTTCAGAGCGGATTGCTCGGCCCATTGGGGCTATGTCGCCCACCTGCTCAATTGTGTATTGCGGCCCTGGTCATAACCGCTGGTTTGGCGCCCAGGCGAGACAATTCGAAGCCTGAATGTAATAGGTACTCGGCCAAGGGGCGCCCGGCCTGACTTGGGCTGGATCCGGGGAAATCAGCAGAACGGAGCCGGGCCAGATTGGATCGGGCAGTGCTTCGATCCAGGCGCGCTGAATGTGTTCGAAACGGTTCCACCTGATCGTTATCCAGGATCCCGTCGGTTCGAGGGAATCGACGCTGATAACTGTGACCTCGGCCGTGGCGCGGTGCGCCAGCTTTGCCTCGTCGAAGCGATTCCACTCTTCGGTTGCGGCCGCTGTCCAAGAACGAAGTCGGCGCAGGCGCGCCAACCAGACGGAGCCAGCAACAATGGTGGCCAGGAGGGCTGCAAGCGCTGTCGCTTGCAGCAGCAAGGTAGGCGGCCAGCTGGCGGCCATAGTGGCCAGAAGGTATGTGACACACATCGAGAGGGCCACGCTAGTCAGAACCAACGCAGGTGTCGCAAGCTTCGGCTTCAGGGCTGGGTTTGCATCCATGGACTACCTTCTCGACCAGTTTAGATTTGCCAACCGACATTGATAAGCCGGTCTTCCCACGTGGTCGGGTCATCAAGCAACGTCGAAGCCTGCCCGTCACTGGCAGACGATAGAGCGGCGTGGTCAACAATCCGGGTGATCCTTGCGCGCTGCTCCTGCTGTTCCCAGTCGTAAGATTCAGGAACAGGCCCCAGGGGGAGGGGCGAGTCATCGATACCCCATCTGTCCCTGTGGATGGCGACTTGGCGAATGACGTCCGTCGCATGCTCTGTAAGATCATTCGGACCCAAGGTCTCCCTGAGCGCCCGTTTCCATTCGGTGTCACGCATCATGGCGTCGCGGGCGACATGGGTCATCCGCTGCTGGACCCGGGCTTGAACCTGGTTGATCATGTCCGCCAGATCGGGCCGCGAGGTGCGGACCGGTGCAGCCAGGGGATCATTTCCAGCTGCGGGCATCCCGGACAGAAACTGACGGAGTCGGGAGTGGACCACCGCCGCCGTATCTCGAGCCGACGCGTCTGTTTCCAGGGCAGCGATGACAACACGTTGCGTGCTTGGACGGCTAACGCCAGTGGACCGGCGCCAGGCTGCCACAGTCGCGCCCCACGAAGGAGACTGCTGAATTTTGGAGACCCTGCCGGGCGAGTGTGTATCAAGGAACGCCGCCAGATCCTCGGCGGCTGCGATTTGTGCGAGGTAGTCGTACTCCGCACTGAGTCGCTCCAGACTGTCGGCCTTCGAATGCTCGGCGTCGCGGACTTCGTGGGCCGCACGTTCCGCACCCTCGGCGGCAAGGACCTCACCAAGTATAAGGTGCCACGAGGACGGGAGGGCGCGATCCAGGGGCTCGTCGTCCGAGGGATCATTTTCGCTGACATATGCGTAGTTTCCCGCGCGTCCCCGGGTCATGCTCACGTACAGCAGTTCACGGGTGAGCCGGCCCTGGGTGACAACGGTGTGTCCGGTGTCCACGGTGATGCCCTGCGAACGGTGGGCCGTCGTCGCATATCCCAGCTCAACCGAGGCTTCAACATACTCCCGGCCAAGAGCAATCGTGGCGCCGGTGTCCCGGCGAACCGCCGTCAGCGAGCCGTCGCGCCCGACAGTCCGGGCGACGTGGAGCATGGTCCCGTTCCGGATGAAGTCACCGCTGCTGTCGGTGATGCTGCGGTCATTGCGGCGGGCAATGACGGTGTCGCCCGAGCCGGCCCGGGATCCGTCGCTGAGCGGCACCGTGTGTTCCACGTCCACGGAACCTTGGATAACGCCGTCGGCCTGGGCGCGCTGGTTGAGCATGCTGACAGTGTCATTGTCGGCCGCGATGAGAATGGACGACTTGCCGTCTTGGAGGTCCGACTGCCAGCTCAGGTAGGCTTCGTCGACCATATCGACGTGCGGGCCGTGTTGGATACGTTGGTGCCGGTCATAGTCGGCGATGGCCGCGAAGTCCCCGGCGCGGAGCTTGAGCGATGCGTCCTGCTCCCACTTCTGTTCGAACCGCCAAATGGTGCTCAGCCGTACCGTCTTGCTTTGCCGGTCGAGCCAGCCGAGCGTACCGCCGGCATCAATGGCATCCAATTGCCCGGGGTCGCCCACCAGCAGCACCTTGGCCCCGGCGTCCTGGGCCTGCTGTACCAGCGCGGACAGCTGAAGGGTGGAGACCATGGAGGCCTCGTCGACGACGACCAGCTGGTTGGGATGGAAACGCCACCTGTCCTGTTCGGCGGCGAGCCGGGCGGCTCTCTGAACGAGCCGAAGGGACAACGGGCCGGGAGTAGCACCGACGGTGAGCTGTTGCTCCGTGTCGAAGAACTGTGCAGCCCGATAGCCGGCTCCCTGGCCGACGGACTCGTACAGCCACTTCGCGACGTTCTCAGTGGCCAGCGCCAGCTCCCGCCCGAGGACCTCGGCGCTCGCCGCAGCCGGTGCCAGGCCGACGACGGTACCGGCCCCGAATTCTGCCTCCCAGACTGCCTTGACTGCGCCGAGAGTGGTGGTCTTGCCGGTTCCGGCGGGACCGACGACGGCATCAAGCCGGTTGCCGCTGAGCAGCACCTGGGCCGCCGCCCCGCGCTGGTCACTGTGGAGTTCGAACCGACCACGGTGTTTGTACCCGGCGAGCGATTCCATGGCGACGGCTGCGCTCACTGCCGGGCCGCCGTCGTCGTTCCGTGCCCTCATGACAACATCCTCGTTGGCGAGGGTCGCCGTGTCTGTGTAGAGACGGGAGCCGTGGAAGTCGAAGATGCTGCGGTGCGCGAAGCGGAGGTCGGGCTGCGCGTTGACGGGGACGGTGTAACGGTACTCGTTGAGTGGAACGGACTGGTTTTCTGCGGCGGTGGCAACGGCATCGATCATGGTGTTGCGGTCCGCCGGCGTGTGGCAGCGGATGTCGGCGCAGACCCGTTCGGCTTCCGCGAGGAGGTTCCACCGGTTCCAGGTGGCGCGTTTCGCCGCGACGCGCTCGCGGGTCAGTGAGCCGACAGCGTCGATCCAGCCGGCCGTGAAGTCACCGGTGCAGTACGAGGCTGCGTGGGAGCGCCGCACGGTGTTTGCGAGAACGAGGCTGGGCTCGAAGCCTTTGGCTGCTGCGCGGGCCCGCCACTGTGCGGAGAGCTGATGGAGTGGCGCGGGGGATTCCGGTTTGGCGCTGCGGGTGGAAAGGGTTGCCTGCTGGCGGAGCTTGATGGTGGTTGTGGCGGTTGGCGGAGTGCCGTGGCTGGCGGTCCATTCGGCGACGAGGCGGTCTGTTTCCAGATTGATGAGGCGGGAGCGGTTGGAGAATTCGTGGATCAGCACCTGGTCGACGCCGGTGAGTTGCTGGCTGGGGTTGTGCGTGTCCGCGGCCGGTTCGCGGATGTCGGCGTCGGTGCCGAGATTCCGGTGGAGTGCGTCGAAGAGGAGACCGTTGTAGTGCTCGCTGGCAGCGACCGCGGCTTTGTAGAGAGTCCGTGAATCCAGCGTGACCCACGCATCGTCGGTGATGCGCTGGACGCGGTTGGCGATGACCAAGTGGGTGTGCAGCTGCGGATCCCCGGCACGGGACTCCCAATGGTCGAAGCCGGCGGCAATGGCGCCGCGGGTGCCGACGTGGGCGACGCCGTTGCGGCCGGCCCGCGTGTGGACGACCGATTCTTCGAGCCACTGCAGGGTGGCGCCGACGGCGTCGTGGTGGGTCTGGAGGATCTGGTCCTGGAGAGCGCGGGGGCTCAGGGCCCAGAGGACGGACACGGATTTGGGAACGCTGAAGGTGAGGTCGAAGCCGACGACGGCGTGGCGCGTTTCGGCTTGGCCTTGGCTGTTCTGGACGACGGTGGGTTGGCCATGCGGACGGCCCAGGGGAGTGCCGGTGTCCGGGTGCATGGCGTGGTCGAAGAGGGCTTTGGCATCGGATTCCGTGACGGTCTGTCCGCTGGTCCGGCTGATGCCTTCCAGACCGGAACCCAGCCAGCGACCCTGCGGCGTGCCCGCTTTCATGTAATACGTGGTGGCATCTGCGGGAGTGACCGTCAGATCGTCCAACATGGTGGTCTTGAAAAGGTACTTCAGGCCCGACTGGGCTGACAGCCGGGCGATGGACATGGTCATTGCTTCTGCGCTTCCCGATGGCGATTGGAGGAGGACCACCCTCGCCGGCGGAAGATTGCTTTGGTGGTGTCGTCTATTTGAAGGCCGGTTGCCTGGGAGAGAGCCAGTAGCTTACCTGCTAGGCGGGCCAAGTCCTGGGCGTCAGATTTGTGGGTGGCCTGAAGGCTGGCGATGTCGGTGCGGAGGTTCTTGATCAGGGCTCGTTGGTCCGCGTTCTCTGCTGCCAGGTGGTCGATGTCTACGGCTTGGGATCGGAGCTGGGCATGCAGCGAATCCAGGAGCTGACTGCTCGTCGCGAGGGCTGCAGACAAACGGGCCTCGGCGTTGTGCTGGCCTGCCCCTGGGGCAGATGCTTTGGCGCGTGGATCCGGCGTAGTGAGCGCGACGGGAGCGGGCGACGACCCCTCTGCCCTGTGCCGCCGTCGACGATCACGCTGTCTGTTGGCGCAGCGCGTAGTGCAGAACCGCTGCGACGTGCGCGAAGGCTCGAAGCGCCCGCCGCATTCCCCGCAAATCTTTCCACTCACAGTTGTTCATCTGCGCCGACGCGCCCCCGCGACATGACTTGCCGTGAGCACACGCTCACGGCGACAACCTTGGATGCCAGAGGTGTGAGGGTGGTGCGGTTTTGTGCTCTGGACATGTCCAGAGCACAAGCGTTCAATGGTGGTAGGCGATTCTTGGCGGGCCCATATGAGCGGGCTGATTCGTCGAAGGGCAGCGGTCATCGATACGAGCCAGCAGCCCAGATGATGGGATTCCAATGGAACGATTTGCCGACTCTGAATATTCGGCGGCGAGCAGCGCCGCGGAGGGCTTCCGAGCGCTGAAGCTGCCAAGCCGCCTTTCCTTGGACCGTCTGATCTCGATCATTGAGAAGGCCCGCGGACGGCGGATTGAGATCGACGTCTGTGAGTCTTTGAACAGCGGAACGGTTTGTGGGCTGTGGCTGTCCACGGACACTCGAGAGATCATCCTGCACGCGCCAACGCCGTCGGCGCTTCACCGCCAGCAATTTATCCTTCACGAGCTCGGACATATGGTGCTCCGCCACGATGAGGCGGTGGTGTCCGCGAACTACGCCGAGACCCTGTTTCCCAATCTTTCCGGTGAGAAAGTCTCGCGCGTCCTGGGGCGCAGTGACTTCCTGGATTACATCGAAGCCGCCGCCGAGACCCTGGCAGATCTCTTCGCCGCTGCAATCCGGGATAGCAGCATCGAGCCGCGGTCGTTTGAAAGGATTTTGGGGTGATCCAGGTCTTTGCCGCCGCCGTGATCTGGGGCCTGGTCGTGTGCCTTCTGCCAAACATGAGGCGGCGCAACGACCACAGCATCATGGTGGCTGCCGTGACGATTGCCACTGCACTAACCCTGAACGTCGACACGATCTACCTCGAGGGAGACCGGCTTCTCAGCGGCCGCAATGTCCTGGACCTGGTGGCCAACATTTTCATGGTCGTCGGGATCTACTTCTTGTCCCGGGCGATCCTGCGGGCGGCCGATCCCGACGAGACGATGGACCGACGCAACAGGAGCGGATTGGTTCTGCTGGGAGTGGTCGTCGTCGCACTGATTCTGAGTTTCAGCCTGGTTGATGCTGCGCGGACGTCCACCGCTTTTATGAAGGACTTTGGCAGCCAGTGGGCAGCCGCCGCGTACTCAAGCATCCAGTTCCTCTACATCGGAGCGGTGGTGACCGTCACCGGCTATACGTGCTTCAAGTTCCGTGGCGAGATGGCAAGGCCGTATTTCCGCCTCGCGCTCACCTTCATCGGCATTGGCTGTTCCCTTGCCGTGGTGCTCGTTCTTGCGGTGCTGGGCATGAATGCCCTGCATCTGACAGGAGAGATTGAGTCGATGATGCGTCTCTCCTATGTGTACGACGCCGCGGTATTCGGAGCCATGGCGTTTCTGTGCGTGGGCCTTGCCCTGCCGCCCGTCGCGCGTGGCCTGGAACGCAGGTCCGATTCCCGGACCACCGCCGTCCTCCTCGAGCGCTTGGCTGGGCCTTGGGAGCGAACCACCGCGGCTCGCGCCGGGGTTCGGCTAAATGCTCCGGCGGGAGCCAGTGACCCGCGGGATGCGTCCAAGCAGCGTCTCCACCGGATGCTGGTTGAGATCCGGGATGCCCTTTTGGTCGACCCCGAACTCGCCAAGTCACTAGGGGAGAGTGATATTCAAGTACTGGCTGAAGCGGAGGAGTATCTCGGAACGCGGTTGTCCACCCCCGGGCATTGGGGAGCCAGGACGCCAATCGAGGGGGAGGCGAAGTCATGACCGACAGCGACGACGGGCTCTCTGAAACGCCGCAGGCACGCCTTGCCCGAAAGTTGAATCTCCTCCTGGATCTTTTTGAGGCCCAAGGGTCTTCGCCGTTGACGTATCCGCAGATCAGCCGGCACATGGAGGAGCGGGGAACGCCCTTGTCCCGCTCCCGGTGGGCCTATATGCGCAGCGGCGACGGTCCCATGGCGACGGACACGGCGCTTCTTCAGAACCTTGCCGACTATTTTGGCGTGGACTCCCGGTATCTCGTGGATGACACCGGGGAGATCCCCGATCTTGTCGATGCCCAACTGCAGCTGTTGCGGACGCTGAGGGAAAGCCGGGTCAGGAATTTTGCGGCCCGGCAGCTGCAGGCGATTTCCCCCGCCACGCTGCTGCGTTTGCGCGAAGTAATCGACGACCGCATGAAAGAACCGGAGGACAACGGCGGTGCGTAGAGCCGTTGTGGGTGTGGTCATCGGTGGTGTTGTGGCGGGCGCCGCAGCGCTTTTCGCTGCTGGCTATTTCGCGCGTCAGATTGTGGTGCCCAAATCGCGGCGAGTTGAGGATCTGCCGATTCGCAGGGTGTTCCGTGACAGCAATGATTCGTTGCTGATTGATCTGCCTGCATCGCCCCGGACCACGGTTCCGGGCCGCTATAGCATCTGGTTTGCCAATGGGGCAGGCCACGCCTGTATCGGAAGGATTGTGGCCACCGACGACGGCGGAGGGCCGGCCGACGTCGGGACGGTGACGCGGCTGGTTGAACGGGTTGACTCGGGGGACCTGCTGAGCGCCAGGGCCGGGATCTGGAGCGGGTACGTCTATCCAACACCGGATCCGCTGGGCCTTCCCTACAAAGACGTGGGGATTGCAGTGGAGAACGGTATTGCGCCTGCCTGGCAGTTCCCACCCTCTGAAGCGTCCGCGGGAGATTCCGGGACGTGGGCTGTCCATGTCCATGGCTTGGGCGGCAAGAAATCCGGCGCACTGCGTGGTGTACCCGTGGCTGACCGACTGGGATACACCTCTCTGGTGGTTTCATTCCGGAATGATGGGGAAGCGCCGGCGTCAGCGGATCGCCGCTACCACCTGGGACAGTCCGAGTGGCACGACGTGGACGCCGCCCTCTCTTATGCCCTGGATCAGGGCGCTAGCCAGATTGTGCTGTTCGGGTGGTCTCTCGGCGGCACGATTGCGCTTCAGCTGACCCTGGAGTCGGACTTCCGGGACCGAATCGTCGGGCTCGTTCTCGATGCGCCGGTCCTTGACTGGACGACTACCCTGATGGCCAACGCCCGCTCCAGCATGCTTCCGGGCTGGATTGCGGCCCTGGGGCTGCGGATTCTTGGGTCACCTCGACTGTGTTGGATTGCCGGGCTGGGAACAGCCTTGAATTTGAGGGCGCTGGATGGCGTGGCCCGAGCGGACGAACTCCGTCCTCCTGCCCTGGTGATTCACAGTGAACGGGATCGATCGACTCCCTTCGCGGTTTCCCGCCGGTTCGTCGACCGCCGTCCTGATTTGGCCACGCTGGTGACTTTTCCCTCTGTGGAGCACACGCAGGAGTGGAACTGTGATCCGGAGGGGTGGGACGCATCGGTGTTTGGGTGGCTCCGAGACCGTGTGGAGTCGGGCTGACTCCCGGTTTCCCCGGGAGATCAATCTCTGGATACGTGTTCAGGATGCTTCAAGCCCGCGATTCCGATAGGCCGTGTTCCTGTCCATGGTCCAGCCGGCGACGATTCCGCGACCGATCATTTGGTCGCTGAGCCTGGCCAGGTGATAGCCGGGGTCAGCCTCGAGGGCGAGTTGCAGGAATTGGTGGGCCTTGCTGCCTCTGCCTTCCCACCAGTTGATGAAGGCGATGGCGGTCAGGATGGGGGCGGAGTGTCCGGTGCTGCTACGCGTGTAAGCGTGCAGCAGCAGCTGCTCTGCCCACTCGACCCGTGACCAGTGCGGCGTGCTGTCCGTCTGGGCGAGGAGGACGCGGTCCATGGGTTCGTCGATTCCGGGGATGTCCGCCATGAGTTGATCCCGAACGGTGGGGAACTGCAGGCTCGCGATCAGGCTGATCGTTTGCTCGTCGGTCGGAAAGGATTTTGCGTCGAGCATTTCCGTCCAAAGCTTCCGGGACCTATCCATGGCGTCTCGGACGTTCAGGCTCTGCATTGATTGCACGCAACTTTCGACGGCGTCCGCGGTCTGGATATCTTTGGTCGAGGCTGGCAAAGTGATGCGGTTAGTAGGGGCGATGGTGCTGCCGCGGTAGACGAACTCGGCGTTGATCTGGCTGGACTGCGTCGAACTTAGCGGCAGAGATGGTCCACTGTTTGGATCGCCGTCGTATTGCGAAACTGCGTCGTCTCCGACGAGGAGCCCGTCGCGGATGTTCATTCCACGCTCGGCCAGGGCCCCGGTCAGCGCCGCGACGGTTGCGGCGTGAGGCTTGGAGCGGCCGGCCTCTGCGGGCAAGGATGTGTATATGGCGAAGACAACGCTGGCGGCCTTAGCATCATGGGCCAAGTATCCGGCGATGGTTTGTGCGTAGCTGATCTCTGCTCCCGGTTTCGGCAGGTCAACGCGCAGCGTGGCCCCGACGTGATTGTCGACGAGGGTGATGCAGACGAGGCTTTCGCGGGGCCAAAACCCCAGGGTGTGCCCGACGAAACTGAGAACGTCGGCGGGTGTTTTGATCGTGAGCGTTTCCATGTTCCTTCTCCTTCAGCGACTGGCGGGCACCGGTTGTGCTTGTCAGATTTCGGCGTCGTTCTGATAGTGGGAGTCACCGCTGGGTACGAGGGGCCGGAGTGCAACTTGGGGAACCGGGAGCCATCCAAAATTCTGCGAGGAAATAAGCGACGGAGGAGCGCCGAACGAAATTTTGGGTCGCGATCGGCGCACCGCGCCCTGGTTGCGCGGAGGGCCCGCCCAGCGATGATGGGGGATCAGAATGACAAACAGCGAAGATGCTTCTGGCCATTCATGGATGGTTTTCGGTGGCGCGGCATGACGGCGGTAGTTTGTATGCTCCCCTGGGAAGCTACCGTGTTCGCTGTGCGCCGGAGCGCGTTTTCAGGGTTTTTCGCCGCGTTCGACGACGGAGCGGTCGCGGGCGTCGAGGCGCCAGGCCGATGCATGGCCGGCCATCTCACAGTCGCGGATTTCGACGAGGCGCCGGTGCAGCTGTGTTGCGGCGTGCCAGCACGTGAGCCTGGTGGCCCGGCGGTACTGGAGGATGAGCTCGTTTTGGCTGGAAGCTGCGCGGTTCCAGATGGGACCGATTTCCAGGAGCAACAGCCGCGCGCATTCCGAAGGCTGCATGTTGGAGATGGCCTGCCTACCGCGGAAGGAGCAAACCTAGGCTGACCAGCAGGACCGCGAACGTTTTCTCCGACCGAGTAGGAGATGTTTAGAGTCACCGCGGTGAATGGCGTTGCGGATGCCCAGCTAGGTTTTGAGTGGGTCCGCCAAACCCGGGTGGCCGGGGGGAGGCCCAGCCCTCGGATGAGGCCGCCGTTGTCGAGCATTGTGCTGTTGCGCTGGTTTGCCAGTAAGCGCAGCGGTGCCGCGAAGGTGCAGCGCGGCCACCAACTTGGCCAAATCATGTCGACATCGGTGATCATCGCCTAGATCGCTTCTTTGTTTGCCGGGAGATGCCAAGAGGAGCTGTGGTCTAAAAGGCACGCGGTCACAGAGATACTCTTACGCCAACGATTTGTTCCGAGCTGCCGCCAGGGACTTCGCCACAAAATGCAGGAGGCCATGGGCAACGGTGTCGATCAGAGTTTGGCGCCTCGCCGACGGCTTGGCCGCTAAGCTGTCGCTCTTGGCTGCTCGCGGCTCCCGAGGACGAGGAACTCCACGCGCGGACTCCTGCCCACCGTTAAACCGGCAAGCCGCTACGGCATCCGTTCGAGCGTGCACGTCGATCAACGGGCCAGCTCATTCATTGTCGGATGCCTATGAGACGATCGGAGCGTGACAGAGCGCGACGTGCCTTCCCGCCAGAAGTGGCTACCGTCTCAACTGCCTGCGCTCTTCGGCGAAGAGCCGGTGTTGTCAGACCCTTGGCCGGCCATCCGGGAAGCCGTGGCAGCCTTCGCCGCTCAAGCTGGAGCCATCCGCGATCAGGCACTCCGCGATGCGGCCGAGATCAATGGTATCGACTCCGAACTTCCGAGTGCCGACAGCGGGTCATGGGAAGTCTGGCAAGAGGCAACGGACGACTTGAACGCACCGATGCGCGTTGTCCTGATGGGGCGAACGATGGCAGGTAAGTCATCGCTGCTGGCGGCGCTGTCCGGATCACATTCCGAAAGGATCGGGGACGGACGTCAACGTTTCTCACGCGATGTCTTTGCTGCGACCCCGACAGCGTCCGGCCGTATCGAGGTCGTTGACACTCCCGGCGTCGGCGCACACGATGGAGCCGAAGACTTCGATTTAGCGTTCAACGCCGCCCGGGATGCGGATCTCATCTTGTGGGTCGCGAGCAGCGACTCAATCCAGGAAGAGACAGCGCGTGCGCTTCGCGACCTCGGTCGCATCGGCAAGCCGATCATCGTCGCTCTCAACTGTCGTCAGTCTCTCAATGGTGTCGGTAGGCTGAACCTTCTGCGGTTCCCTGAGCGTGTGTTCGGACGCAGAGAGGGACTGATCGATGAAATCAGGCGTCACATGGCAGCAGCGGCCGTCGAGCCTCTCGACGTGGTCTATGTGCACGCGCTCGCTGCGACGGAAGCGCGTGCACAAGGTGGCGAGATTGACGCTGTGCTCCACGAGGCGAGCCGCATCGAGGACCTCACCGATGCCTTGAATCGCGAGCACTGCACTCACAACGGGAGTCGGCGAGCGCTCAGGATAGTCGACGGACAGCGCCAGCAGGTCGACAGCCTCATGCTCTCATTGGCGCAAGGATCGATAACCCTTCGCGCGCAGGCAGACCACAACAGGAAACTCAACGAGGATATCTGCGCGCGTCTGACCCGCGTCGTCCGTTTCGCGGGCGAAGACATGGTCTCTGACATCGCAATCGCTGTCGGACGACGCCGTGAATGGCACCTCTCCTTGACGGACTTTGGAGAGTCGCTTCAGCAAGCCTGGGAGATGGAAATCGACGCGTTGCGGTCGGAGGTGAACAATGCGCTGGACACCAGGTTCTCTCTGTTGAGGGCTGATGTGGAATCGACGATCACGGCGGCAGACTCCGAGTGGGCCCGCGTCTCGCCCGACCATTTCGCTTTACGGGATCTCACCGGATTCGAATCGGTACTCGGGAACCGATTGGTCCGGGCCGGAATCGGGGGAATCAGGATTGGTGGTGCCTTGGCCGGCACATGGGCAGGTATCCAGATCGGTGGGATCATCGGGCTGTCCAGTGGCCCCGGAGCAATCGTCACGGCAGTCGTCGGGGGCCTCGTGGGATTTGGCGTTGGCGTGGCGTCGGAACCCCTCAAAGTACTCGGTGACCGCTGGTTCTTGGGCAAAGACGGTGTGTTACAGAAACGACGTGACGAGGTGTCGGAGCAGGTCGGACCACGTCTCGACGAGCTCAAGGGCGATTACGAACGGGCCGTTGAGGAGCAACTCGACGTGCTCCGTGGCAGCCTTGCCAGGGAGCGCGGTCAAAGCGAACACTGCTCGTCAGCACTCGGTTGGTTGGCCGGCCGGTGGACTCAACACCGCGATGCACTCGGAGTGCTGATCCGAGAGATGGACAAGGAGACGACGTCGGCGCTGCTGCGAATCGCCGGCCGCGAACGGCTGGCACGATCCCTGAAGCGAGCGACACGGGTGCCTGGGGTCTGCATCCTCGCCGAGTTCGAGGACGCTGCGTTCTCGGAGGCATGGTTGTACCCGCCAGACATCGGGGAGAGATTGGCCGGCGCAAAGGCCCCCAACGCTGGCGGGGAGGCGGCGGGCGCGCTCTCCTACGCGCTCGGCCTTATCGACGCGCCAGCGCGCCTATTGAGGGCAGACTCAGCCTCCGCGACTATCTGCGTGGACGATGACCTCTCCGCAGGCATCGCGGAGACGTGGTCTGACGCTTTGACGTCCCACACTGGCAGACACATCCGCATCGAGAGCACTAGAAGGACTTCGGGATCATGAGCGTGAACCTTTTCAAAGAATCGTCCGCCGCTACCAGGGGGTTGGGCCAGGAGCTTCGCGGCATTCTGGGCGAGCTCGATCCTGCGGTCGCGCACCCCCTCCTAGACCGTCTCTCGGTTGACGTCCACTCAACTCCTCTGTTGGTGTTCACCGGGCAGTACAGCAGCGGCAAGTCGACTCTCATCAGGGCACTCACCAACGGAGCTGCCAGCGTCGTCATCGGATCGGGTGTAACAACCGATGCAGTGGAGGAGTTCGACTGGGATGGTGACGTCCGTCTTGTCGACACTCCGGGCGTGCATGCGGGCCGCCCGCACCACGACGAGCTCGCCGAAAAGGCACTTCAGTCAGCCGACCTCGTGCTGTTTGCAGTGACGGTCGAGCTCTTCGACGATGTGCTCATCGACCATCTCCGAGATGTGCTCGGCCGACTCGGCAAGTCGCGACAGACGCTAATTGTCGTAACCAAGGCGGGAACGATGGGGGCGATCGAAGGCTTGCGAGAAAAAGCAATCAAGGAAGCCCTCGGCTCGTTCGACCAGATTCCATGGGTCGAGTGTGACGCCGAGTACTACCTCGACGGTCTTGACCTAGCAGCATCCGACCGCGGCACCTCGAAGGCCTTTATCGAGGCGTCCAGTTTGGAGAATGTCGCGACGCTTATCAACCGCTTCGCGAGTCAACAGGGAGAGCTGGGTAAGCTGAGTCAGCCGCTGCAACTCATCGGAGCAATTGCCTTTGAGGCATCTGCCGACCTCACAGATGACCCCGATGAACAGGCCGCTCTAGCCGTTCTTGCAAGACAACGTTCGGCGCTTTCCAAGAAACGGATTCATCTGGATAGTCTGCTCGAAGCGCGCGCAGCCCAGTTCCGAGCGGATGCCGTGCGCGCAGCCACACAGTTCGCCGACAGCATCGAACGCGAAGAACAGGGTGGGGCTGAGGGTTTCCTCGACGAGGCATCGGACGCGCACCTAACAGCACTAAACGACGACCTCCACGCTGCTTTGGATCGGTTTGAGGATGCAGTACGTAAGGTGCTCGAAATCCAGTTTGACGACCTCGCCTCCGAAGTCCTGGAGATCGAAGCCTCGCCCTACGGCCGCATCTCGGTCCGGCTCGGTGACCGGGAAGCCAGCGGCTTCGAAGCCCGACCCGTTGAGGTCCGCCCCAGCGGTTCATCGCCTCCGCCTTCGCCAAGGTGGGCAGGAGACCTATCGAAGCACCTGAAGCAGTTCCACGAGTTCTGGGGTGCTGGTGGCAGTACGAAGGCAGCCGCTGGTAGCACGGGGCACAAGGTAGTGCTGCAAGTCGGTAAGGCGTTCGGTAAGAAGTTCAAACCCTGGGAAGCCGTAAAGTTCGCTAACAAGATCGGAAGAGTTGCGAAGGTCGGCGGGGTTGTAATCTCAATCGGACTCGAGGCGTATGGAGTAGTTGCCGAGGAGCGGTCGGCCGTTAAGGAAGAGCAGGCACGGACAGGGCGTCGCCGCAGCATTACCCAGGAGGTATTGGCCCAGGCAGACGGCATTGTGCTTGGTGCGCTCAGCTTAGTTGGTTCCGACTTGGGGTTAGTTTTCAAGCCGGCCCTTGAACGCATCGACGCGATGGCTGACGAGATTTATGGGGTACGTGCAACTCGGTCCGGTCTGCTTGATCGGCTGGTCTCCGTTCGACAGCGGGCGGAGACCGCGTTGACCGCGCTGTCCATCTCGAACGGCACCCTGTGAGCATCTCAGCTGGAGCGGCAGCAGATCTAAATCACCAAATAGTTCGCTATCTGCCGTTTGCTGCATTTGAGCACATACTACGAGGCGGCTCCTTCCGCTTCAGCTGATGGAGTTGCCCGGCGAGGGCTCTTAATCCGAATCAACACGCGAGGCGGCCTGGCGGTCAACGTCGTTGGAAAACGATACCGTCTGACCTAATAGTGGCAGCGACATACGCACGCACCCGGCGTGGAGGAGAACCCAAAACATGACCAAGCCCCGGCGCCAGTTGCCAGACAGAGGCGCGCTATGAGCCTCGCCGATGTCGCAGTCCTTGAACCGAAAGTAGTCGGTGACGTGACGGGAGCGTTTTATGTGCCCGCTTATCAGCGTGGCTTCCGCTGGGGAAAGGAGGAAGTAGAACGCCTTCTTGGCGACATCTGGGAGAACAAGGGCAGACCGTACTACCTCCAGCCGATCGTGGTGAAGGCAATGCCGGATGGCCGTTGGGAACTTATCGACGGGCAACAGAGGCTCACCACGCTCTACCTGATCTTCCAATTCATGCGGGATCAAGGGCTTCAGAGCGCAGGTGCAGGCTACACGCTCGAATACGAGACGCGTCCAGGTAGCCAGGATTTCCTTCGGGCGCCCAACGAGGAACAGCGCGACGTCAACATCGATTTCCATCACATCTACTTTGCCTACAAGCATATCCAGGAGTGGTTCGAGAATCACGGTCATCGAAAGCAGTGGGCCGCAAATAAGCTATACAACTACTTGTTCGAAAGTGTAAAGGTCATTTGGTATGAGGTTCCGCTAGGCCTTGACTCGATCGCACTATTCACGAGACTGAACGTCGGCCGCATCCCGCTCACCGATGCTGAACTTGTCAAGGCACTTGTTCTCGCCAAGAGTCGAGAACGTGCTGGGTTTGCCGACAAGAGCGAGCAGATCGCAGCACAATGGGACGCATTCGAGCGTGAACTCCGGATACCGGAAGTATGGTCGTTCATCACGGGAAAGTATGAGTATGAGGCGACGCATATTGAGTTGTTGTTAGACACTATCGCCGATAGGAGTGGCGGGCGTCCAATGGGGCGACACCGACCCCGATATTTCACTTTCGAAACGCTTCGCCCCGAGATTGAGAAGGACCCTCAAGACTTTTGGGATGAGGTCGTGGGGCTCCACTCACTGATCATCGGGTGGTACGAAGACCGTGATGTCTTTCATAAGGTCGGCTACTTAGTCGCGCTCGGTGACTCATTTCCGGCCCTCGTGGAGCTGGCGTCGGGGCAGACGCAGCGTGGACTTCACGATTCGCTTGACGTGCGCATCAGTGAACGGCTCATACTGACCAGAGAAGAAGTTGCAGATCTTGAATACGAGGCCAATGGCCGGAAGTGCGCTGAAGTGCTTCTGCTCATGAATGTGGAGACCGTCCGCCAGCGCAGCGACACTTCTGAGCGTTACTCCTTCCGTTCCCATGCACGTGGCGCTTGGTCTCTTGAACATATACACGCACAGAACGCGAAGGAGATGAAGCGGGACGAGAAGATCTGGGCTGAGTGGCTGATACTCCATCGGGAAGCCCTGAATGGCATTCACGATCTGGAGTTGGGGTTTCGTGCAGAGCTCACAGCAGAGATCGATGCCGTCCTGGCCGCTATCGCCGACGCAAAGACTCATGGGATCGGCTCTACCTTCGACTCGATCAAGGTAAAGGTAGAAGCCGCTCTCTCCATGTCGGCTTGGAGCGCCGACGATAGTGTCCATTCGATCGCGAATCTTGCTCTCCTCGCTAGCGGGGACAACAGTGCGCTCAGCAACTCGACATTCGAGGTCAAGCGGCGGGCGATTCTTCAGCGCGACAAGGAGGGTTCATACATCCCTGCGTGCACGCGTAACGTCTTCTTGAAGTACTACACCGAATCTGCGGCGCAGCAGATTCATTACTGGGGTGTTGCCGATCGGGATGCCTACCTGAGGGAGATATTGGCAGCTGTGAATCCTTACCTTTTGCCTGCAGGGGTCCTCGCATGAGAGGGTTCAAGACTTCTTTCGTCGGGATGTTCCAGGCGCGTGAGGAAGGAATGCCGAGCGTGTCTCGTGTTGAGATACCGCTAATCCAACGTGACTACGCGCAGGGCCGCGAGACCTCGACGGTCAACGCAATTCGGCACGACTTCCTCGATGTGCTCGTCGCGGCGATCACTGGGGGAGACCCCGTCGATCTCGACTTCGTCTACGGGGATATCAGGGACGGTACACTGTGGCCCCTTGATGGACAACAACGGCTGACAACGCTGTTCCTCATTCACTGGTACGTCGCTGTCCGTACGAAAAAGTTGGCCGAGGCTGATCGCTGGCTCAAGTTCACCTACGCGACGCGGCCCACCGCCGAACTTTTCTGCCGCCAGATCGTGAAGCCAAGCCACCTGCCGCCAACCGACTTCACGGTCCCTTCGGACTGGATTACGGATCAGGCATGGTATCTCTTTGCTTGGCGCCATGACCCTACTGTTCAATCAATGCTCGTGATGCTGGACGCGATCCACGAGCGTCTCTCCGTCAAAGGAATTGACCTCGACGTCATTTGGCGTCGGCTCACGGACACCGTAGATCCAGTAGTCTCTTTCCACTTCTTGCCTATTGATGATATGCCTTCCGGCGAAGAGCTCTATATCAAGATGAACTCACGGGGAAAGCCGCTTACGGAGTTCGAGAATTTCAAAGCGCGATTTGAGGGAATTCTTGCCGAATCATTATTACCGGCTCGCTTCAACGAGATCGTCCACAAGCTTGACGGTGCTTGGAGTGATGTGCTCTGGCCGTACCATGGTGATGACTACATTGTTGATGACGAATTTCTGCGATATTTGGAGTTCATCATCGAAATTTGTGAGTGGCGGGAAGGCGGCGTCAGCGGGGGTCGACTTCTGGACCGCGCCGAACGTGTCTTTTCCAATAAGAACCCGAAGGCGCAGAGTAATCTTACTTTTCTCTTCCACGCCTTCGACACTTGGATCGGCATCGACGTCGACGACGTGTTCACAACGCATTTTGCCAGAGCCGGTGGTACCGGGTTGGTTGACACCGATCGGGCGATCCTATTCGAGACACGCAACGTCAATCTGTTCGAAGAGTGCTGTAGCCGCTACGGGCAGGTGAGCGGCAGGCCGCGACTCTTCTCCCTGTCTGAGACGCTGTTCCTATACGCCGTCCTGATACATCGACAGTTCGAAACCACTGACTTTCAGGTGCGTCTCCGAATACTCCGGAACCTAACCGATCGATCCGACGAGATCCGCGAAAACCGCATGGTCGACCTTGTCGCCAGTGTGGAGCGCCTGATCCGACGCGGAGCGATCGAGGACCTCAAGGGCTTCAATCCGGACCGAGTTGCTGACGAGCAGCTGAAGCGTGAATTCCTTGATGCACACCCCAATCAAAAAGTGGTCCTCAACCAACTAGAGGACCATCCGCTTCTGCGAGGCCGTGTGTTCGCATTCGATCTGAACCCCGAAGTCCTGGAGGGACATGCCAGGTCATTCGCCGCCATCACGCGCAAAGAACACTGGCCAGCCCTCTCTGCGGCACTATTGGCGAAAGGCAACTACGGGTACCCGATCGGAAATCGCGCGTACCAGTACGGTTCCATGAAGGAGGCCCAAGAACTTCGCTGGCGTGAGGTCTTTACTCACTACGGGCGAGGGAAGAACGGTGAGCTACCGTCGTGCCTCGGAACTCTGCTCGACGAAGTGGGGATAAGTACGACGACCCCAGCCGAAACTCTGTCCGGCGTCGCCAACGCGTTCAGCCAGCAGCGACGAAGTCAGGAGTACCTTGACTGGCGCTACTACGTGGTCTCTTACGCGGATATGCGGGAAGGCGACACGGGCATTTATTTCGGCGAGCACTTGCCTGAGTCCGGTAAATGGGGGTACTCCATGTGCATGCTCCGTACTAACTCTCTCACCGGTGGAGCCCGATTCCGAGATCCGTTTTTGCTTGCGGCCTGGCGGGAAAGTGGTGTCAGCGAAGCGGTCCGATCACTGTGGTTTTCTGGCTACGAGTCTGAGCCTCGTTGGCTTCGACTCACGGAGAGCGATATCGGCATCCGCTGTGTCAACTTGGGTTTCGAACTCGATGCATCACCGCTCGACGAGCAACAAGCGGAGAAATTTCAGCGGGTGTGTGAGAAATACGGCGCAACAGAGGGTAGTCTCCTCCCAGTGGAGCAGGCGCGTCATGGCGGCGAGTTGGTGGACACGGAGGATCGAGTCCAAAAGTGCGCTGCATTCCTCCTGGACCTTGTCGCCGAGGGCCTGTAGCGCGGGCTCGTACAGCGCTAACGGCAACTTCAGGCTGGTCGATTGTCAGCGTCAGTAAATACTGTCCGCAGGTCCATGCCGTTGAGGTCGCGGGACCGCGAGCGCGAATGGGCTGAGCGCGGCGAGGAACCGGAGCGGCAGCCCACTACGGCGGACCGCGTGCCCCGTTGAGGGGTCGAGGCGGTGGGGCGGCTGCCGATTCCTTGTAGGCTGAGCGCGGCACCGCCTATGCGTTTGACCTCGCCGTGGACGCCGCGTTCCTGTAGGAGAGCACGAATGCGGGCGGCGTTGAGTTTTCCGCTGTTTTGCGGTGGCTAGGCTGCGTTCGCGGATGTAGACGTTCGTGGCGGCGAGTTCCGGCGGTGTGCTCCCCCTGCGCGCGCATAGTAATGGCTGGTGTAGAAGATTAGTCCACCTCGGAATCACCCTCCAAACCGCCGCCAGACACTTCGCAACCTGGCCGGGCACCCTTTCGCGCATCGAACGAGTACTCAGCCGCGATGACTCCCTCGCCCACGAATAGAGGAGCTGACTGGCCAAACAAAACCCCGGCAAGTATTTGAACTGAAAAATATAGGAGCATCACGTAGGGCAGTGGTCCTGGTCCTCGCCATGGGCGGGCAGGAGGAAGCACGGACCGCACCGGGGTAATTTCCGGCCGTCGCCTGCCGTCTTCGGGGGCCGGCACGACATAGACTGCTAAAACTCTCAGAACTGATCGAAAGACAGACCGGACCGATATGGACAACTACGCAGAGTTCCTGCAGCGGCTGGACACCACCGCTGCCAGCCTGAAAGACCGCAACGAAGCACTCGGCCGCGTCAGGGTGGTCGTGGCCAAGGCTCTGGAAGAGAATGACTACGGCTTCCGGCAGTGGGCGCAACGCCTGGGCCAGGTGGAGAAGCTCCTCGTCGGCAAAGCAACGCCGGAACAGGCCGGACTCCGGGAGCTTCACGCCGTCGCCTCCAACATGCAATCGGTGTTCCGGACGCGGAGCGAACGCGTGGGCGAACGCCTGGCGGCGGTGGACGAGCGGATGGGCGAGCTCGACGGTCCGATTCACGACCTCAACCTCAGCAAGGTCAGGCTTACGACGTCCCGGAGGGTGACGGAGGAGCGCGAGAAGCTTGGCCGGGCCGTGCAGGACCTGGCCGGGACTGCCGAGGGCGCCGATGCCGTCGTACCGGACGTGGGACTGCGCGACGATCTGAAGAGAGCCCGCGAGGCTGTTGTCCTTGCCGAAGCGCTCCTTGAGCTGAAGGAGAGCTAGGAATGCCGACAAAGACGACGGAGCATGACATCGCAGGCTTCGGTGCCAAGGATTGGACGGGGAAGCCTCTCAAAGAATCGGGAACATTGTTCCTCGGCTCCGGGTTCCTGACCTTCATCCTGTGCCTGATCCTCATGATCTTCATCCCGCCGCTGCGCGACGCCATTGTCATTATCGTTATCTGCACCCTCGTGGCCGTCATCGTGATGTGCTCCACCATCGTCTCCAATGTGAAACGCGACAAGGCCTGCCTGCGTCGTATCACGGAGCAGGTCAACGCTTTCATCCTCGAGCTCACGGGGGACCCGACGGCCCGGATCAACCCCGGCATGATTGAGACGCTCATATTTAGCAAGAGGCGTGGGGTGCTGCTGAACATCAACGGCGTGCCCGGTGTCGAGGTCAAGGCTGTACCCAAACCCGACGAAATGACAAGCTTCGTGGCTCGGCTTACCCCGCCGGACTTCGGGCTTGAAAGTTTTGACGTGCTCCTGGACGCCGAAAGAAAAAGGAAGTCCTAGCACCGGCCCTCAGTACAGCCTGACGCCGGACTCCTGGTACTCGCGGGAGGCGACACCGCTGGCGGCGGCCGTCTTCACGGTGTTTACACGCCAAGTCCGACCGGCACATCCTCCGCTGGCTCGCCGGCGTCCTCGGCCGGGTGACCACCGTTGCCTAAAGCCCGGGCGCTGCTGTCCAGGGCGGTCGGGGAGCTGGACCTGACTCCATGGGCCGTGGACCACGCGATCTGGAAGCATCAGGCCCGCCATCTGTGAAGTTGGACATGAATTCAGGGAGGTTCCTCATTTTGCCCGCCAGTTCCCGTTATCCGCCAAAGGCTGGGGCGGATGCCATGCGTTCGTAGTGTCGCTTCACGCCGTCGGCACCGTAGTACAACAAGTCCAGGGTAGTACGCACCCCTTGGGCGAACGTGTCCAGCAGCATCGAGAGCTCATATCCAGCACCCTCATAGAGGATGCCGAAATCCGCGCTAATGGTCAGGGGTATTAGGACCGATCTGAATCGCGCCGAGGACCGGAGGGTCAGGATAGGTTGGCCGATCACCAGGTCAGCAGTCTCGCTGGGGACCACTTGAAATGGCGGCTTGGGGATATCGAGGTCATCCTCGAAGTCAATCTGCGCATCGGCCCAGGAGATCTCCTTACACCGAACAGTCAGGACGAACGAGAGAAGCGCAGCGGCTGCGTGCCGTCGTCACTGATCAGCTGAAACCGTTCGCTGCGACCATGCCCTGGCCGGTCACCGTCGGCGCACCGGAACAGGCAGCATCCGAGCGGGCAGTGGTTCCTAATTCCGTCGAACTTGGACTCCGCGGCATGGCGCCCATCCGTCCAGGTTCAGCGGTGCCAAGCACCCCAACGCCGGCCAAAACTCACCAGCACACCGGCCGTGAATCCGGTCCCGTGCTGGACCGGTAAAGACCACCACCAACTGCAAGGGGAACACGATGAGTGAATCAGATGGAATGGATGATGTTCTGGACGGCGGTCTGCGGCAGTCGCTGATGATGGCCTCACGTATTGCCGAGACTCTGGCTCGCCGCCGGCAGGAATCCCAGCGGCAGCAGGAACACCAGGACGCCCAGGCCGCGCACGAGGCCCTGGTACGCCTGACAGCTGACCGCGGCGCCGCCCACGCGGCCCTGGCACCGGTAGAGAAAGACCAGTGGTGGGACAAAGCCCAAGCCCACGACATCGCCACGGCGCACGCCGTCGCTGAAGGCTGGAAAGACCACGACCCCACCGCCCTGGCCGCGCCCGAAAAGATCCGTAAGGGAGTCCTCACCCGCTACGGCATCGACACCCACGACGTCGGCGCGGACGCCGCCTACCTCGAATCAGGGGTCCAGACCATCACGACAGAAAGGGCCAGGCAGGACGCACTGGCCCGCAGCCAGGAAGAGACGCGCAAGGCGGCCGCCGAGCACGAGAAAGCCATGGCCCTGCTTGCCGCGGCCCGCGCCGAAGAACTCCGCGCCCAGGCCGCGACACTGGCCCCGGAAATGGAACGCCATGAAGTGCCCGTAGAGTACCTGGCCAACCCCGAACTGGCCCAGGCGTTGCAGACCGCCCACACCGCCAAGACCCCTGCAGCGGTGGTGGCCGCCGACGTCGCCGTGCAGGAACGTATGTTCCTCATCGGCAAGGACGGCATCAACGGCCCCGACATCGACCAGCTGCGCAAAGAAACCACCGCGAACATCAACGGAGCCGGAGATTCACACTTCGAGGATCCCGAGTTCGTGAAAGCCGCCAAGGAGATGCACCAAGCCAAACTCCTGGCAGAGGGAGGCTTCACCGGGTCCGAAAGGACGCCCGTGGAACAGCGGTACGAACGCGCCGAAAAAGAACTCTTTGCCCGCATGGAAAGCGTCGGCCGCGAGATCGAGAACCGCGTCACCGGCAACGACAGCAGCCGGCTAAAAGACCAGGGACTGAAAACTGAGAGCACATCCGCCGCCGACTACGGCTCAGCGGAACGCCAGGAAGCCTTTGCAGCATCCCTGACCGTAACCGGAGCGAACGAAACCCAGATCCGTGGGCGCGCCGCCGCGGAACGCAGCGAGGGCACACACCCCAGCGCAGCCGTCACCAGGGGCAAGGGCGCAGCTGAGGCCGAGAAGACCCGCACAGGGGCAGCAGTGACCGCCGAACGGGCCAAGAGCGGCCCCGCCCGCTAAACAGCCACGCAGGCGAAAAGGGGGAAATGGCCAACTGGCGGTTTCCCCGTTCTTTATGTAGCCTGCGTGCCTGTGTCCGTGGGAAGTTGCCATCCGGGGTACTGCTCTGGCCATGGCAAGCTTCGGTAAGTCGATCAACAGGAAGACCGCGGGCGGTTTGGTTGCTGGCTTGTTGGAGCGAGCACATCTATACGGCGCCGACGGCGGCAAGCCACTGTTATGGATATTTGGAATCTACCTACGCCCCGAGATTGACCATCGCGTCGACGTCGCCCAAACTACAACGGCCAGCCTGGGCACCACCGTCTGAGAACGGCTCTACCCAATTGCCTATCTGGCAGTCGGTATGTCAGGCCCGCCGGTGGGCACCCGGCTAAGGAGTCAGCTTGATACGGCCAAACGGGGTCTTGTAATGATTTTCGGTGAGTTTGTCTTTGAACTCCGGGCAGTACCCAAAGACGGCAATCGTGGTGATGGTTCTGGCCTCGCCCCTGTCCAGACCCTTAATCTTCGCCAGCTCATCGTTATACGCGTTCATGTCATCTCGTTCAGGCAATAGGCGACAAATGATGGTGGTCACGCTCTTCAGATCGGTCGGAGCGGAATATGCGCCGTTAGCCTCTGCCATGCGCTCGGCCCACCTATCGAGCTCCTTTCCGGTGTACGGGACCGGAGAGATAAGGGGCGGATCTTGGTCGCATCCGGCCAACGTCGCTGCGACAGCGATAAGGCACGTGAGGCCCATCAGTACGGGACTTTTGGTCATAGGGCTGAGGGACTTAAAGCCGGCGTGCAGAATCATGGTTCTACACTAGCGGTTCGGCCAAGACGGCCCAGCTAATGAATGACGTACTGGTAACCAGCATTGTTCGATTCGGAACTATTCAACGCCAGTCGACGGAAATCGCTCTGGATGCTTAGGGTCCCGTCCTTTTTCCCGCCAGTACTCATCCCGCTGCCATAGCGAGAATCTGGTTATTTGGATGCCCATTACGACGGCGGCGACGCCGAGGAGGATGGTCCGAGTCCAGAGCCATGGCTCTGAATCAACACCAACGAGGCTTGGGACGGTGGAGATCAGCGTGATGACAATGACTGGAAGGGACCAGCGGAGGATGCGTTGAAGCCTCCGCTGCGTTCCATCCTTTGTTGCCACCATTGCCTCCGTTAGTCGGGCTGCCGTCCGGAAGGCTGACTCCGCTCCAGATTGAAGATCTCTAGGAGTGGTTATCGATCCATTCCGGTGGTGTCAGTCATTATGCGTGTCGGGCTTGTTTCCTGGATAGCGGGACCAGGGTTCGGCGGCAGCGGCGGCATGTTTCTGCGCGACCTGGTAGCTGTAGCCAAGCATTTCGGCCACGAGCGGGGCAGGAACTTTTAGCGACCAGTCCGCGGAAGGCTGCGTTCCGTGCGCCAAGGAGCCCGGCACGTTGTTCTTCCCGCTACAAGACGCGCTTCGGTGCGCCTTTACGACCGGGCGCGGCCGGAATCTGACGCAGTTAGTTACTTGAGCTTGCGCTTAGTGCGTGAGCGAGGACTCTGTGGCAGGAGGTCTTTTGTGCTCCGCTATCGCCTGCTCAGGCCATTCGACATTCTCATGGTTAATGTAGGAGCCAATAGCCTTCCGGGTGTGGCCCAACCAGAATGCGACGTCCTGAACTGCAGCACCGATGGCGGCGCGGTTAGCCGGGGCATACTTCTGGGAATCAGACCGAGTCATTCCGGCGTGCATCTTAATTAGGGCCGCAAAGGTTGACTGGACGTGTCGGTGAACTTCGGGTGCAAGAAGACCGATTTCTTCTACCACCTTGCGAATCTCGCTGAGCGTCTGTGTCTCTGAGTCTTCTAGTAACATCTCGTAGGCCTCGGGAGGTCCCCATGTAGCGGCCCGCTCCATCGCTTGTGCTGAGGCTAGGAAGCTTGAAAACAGGGCGACTTTTCGGTCGAAGTTCCGATCCCGCCGCTTGGCATCCGATTCGGCTTGCCAGCGCTTGTCTTCTGTAATCAACTTCTTCTTCTCACGCCGGCTTGTGATGATTCCGGCGGTTACCTGCGCGAGGATTGATCCCCCCGCGCCGATAGCTGCGCCACCTAGTGCCAATACGACTGCTACTTCTTGTGCGATTTCCCCTGCCATGCCCTGACGATATATGCAAGGAACGCCGTTCATGCGCTCCGGAGTAGGTACGGCGGCCTTCTCGCGCCTCAGCTGGACTTACGCGGCTCAGGATTGATGCGGGCCAGGGCGGCCCCGGCGCGGGCGCGGGTCGCGAGGCTGTATGCCGGACGTCTGCCCCGGTCGAACACCATCGTGTTCTCGGTCCGTACCCACCTCGTCAGTTTGGCCGATTGGTGCAGTACGCTCCAGACTGGGCAAAACGAGTACCTCGGGCCCTCGCTTCGAGACCATGAGCTTGTCGACTACAAGTGCTTCGACCACTATCACGATGTTGTTGTCGCATGGCTCTCACGCCACGACGACGATGCACCCTTGGCAACAGGCTACTCGTGGAACCCGGAAGGCATCGAAACCGGCGGCAGATAGGCTTCGCGACGGATACTTTGGACGCCATCACGCGAGCTGGTTGAGCGCGGTGCTGCCACTGGGAAGCTTCCCGTAGTGCTCTTGACGGCCGTCGGAACCAGCTGAAGCCAGCCATATTCTGCAACTCGCCGGCGATTGTGTTTTCGTGCGGTCGGGTATCTTCAAGCCCGGCAATCCCGGCCGAGCCCGCAGCCACGGGGGTGAAGGCCACCAGGTTCTTCATTGACCGCGCCGGCGCCACAAGCTTCCGGTTAGACGGGCCGCTGTGGGCCAGTTGGGGGACAAGTGCCACGCGAAATTCCGCCGATGCTGATGGAAGTTCACCGAGAACGCGAAGAGGGGTTCTGAGGGACGCTGTCGCGTCATGCCGCTGTCGCCCTATCGGACCATGGAGTAGATGAAGGGAGGTGGCAGCGTTATGCAGAGCCTCGAACCTCAGTGCGTCGTGCGTCGGTGCCCGGGAGTTCGCACCGAGCGCGGGCAGGACCCGGTGGCAGCCGAGGGTGATCTTTCCCGGCAGGACAGAGAAGCGCCGCACCCTGTCGATGCGGGGGTGCGGCAGTTTTGGGGGAGGCCTTGTGTGGGGAGGATCGGGGGGTGTGGACAGTGTCCACACTTTGGGTCGCGGACTGGGCCGTACCGGTGCCGGACTGGGCCGGATTGGCGATGTTTGCGGGGGAGTGGCGGCTTTGCAAGGGCTGGAACCCGGTTCGAGTCCCACCTCGGGCACAGTGTTTCCACAGGTCAGCAGGGTTTCAGGGCCCTGGGTGTGCACAAAAACTCGTTTTCTGTGCACACGAAGCCTAGAATTTTGGGTATGGCCAGCATTTGGGAACGGAAAAAATCGGACGGATCCACGTCGTTCACGGTCCGCTGGCGGAACCCCGAGACGCGTAAGCAAGAGGGGATTACCCTAGCGACGTCGGCCGAGGCCCAGACGCTGAAGCGCCTCCTTGATGCCAACAACCAATCCTTTGAGATTGCCCAGCATGCGATGGTCGCGAACCAGACCAAAGCACCCACGGTCGCGGCCGTGATCCAAGAGCACATCGACTTTCTGGTCCGGCCTTCAGTCGGCACTGTGCACACGTATCAGACCATGCTGAAGCTGCACATCGCCGACGTCATCGGGCACGTTCCCGTGGACAAGCGTGACTACCGGCACCTGACGTATTGGATCAAGGCGATGCAGACCAAGGGCCGGTCCGCTAAGACCATTAAGAACAACCATGGCCTCATCTTCTCGGCGATGGAGACGGCCGTCCGGCTGGGCTACCGGAAGGATAATCCGTGCCGAGGGGTGCAGCTTCCGTCAGGCGAAAAGGCAGAGGATGAGGCTAGGTTCCTAACGCACGCTGAATTCGGCCTGATTCTTGAGGGCATGGGGGAGCGGTATAAGGCGTTCACTGAATTCTTGGTCATGACGGGAACGCGGTTCGGCGAAGCGACGGCGGTGACTGTGGCGGACGTGGACCTGATGTCGAAGCCGGCAACCATGCGGATCAACAAGGCCTGGAAACGCGGTACTGATTCCGAGTATTACGTCGGAGCGACCAAGACCGGTGCCGGCAAGAGGACGGTTTCGTTGAATCCGCATCTGGTTGAAGTTCTGGTTCCACTGGTGGCCAGCCGGCCAGGCTCAGAACTCCTGTTCACCACTCCCAAAGACGAACGCATCGTTCATAAGCTGTATTGGCATCACTACTGGACGCCCGCCGTGAAAGCGGCCCAAGCTCGTGGACTGAAGAAGTCACCGCGGATTCACGATCTGCGCCATACTCATGCGTCCTGGCTGATCCAGGATGGCGTCTCGCTGTTCACGATCTCCAGGCGACTCGGGCACGCGTCTACGCGGACCACCGAGCAGGTGTACGGCCACTTGATGCCGCAAGCGCTCCAGGATGCCGCCGACGCCGTCGAGCGTTCCGCGCTCGTGTGGCGCGGATAGCGCAGGGGGCGATGGGCTTTGCTAAGAGAACTTCTGGCGGGCCTGTGCTCGCGTCCCGATCATGCGGACGGACTGCGCAGTAGGACCAGTGGAACGGACTTCACGTAGCAGTGCAATCTCCCTGAGGTGGACAGACGTGAAGATAATCTTCCCCTTGCCCCAGACGGCATGCGGGAACTCACCCTTGGCGGCCCCGTCCCTAAGCCATGCCTCTGAACACTTGAGGACAGTGGCAGCCTCGGCTGGTTCGAAGAATTCAAGTTTCATGCCCCTGTCCGATCCTTTCGTCGTTATGCGGCGAGGACGGCTTGCGCGAGTCCTGCACCAGTTCATGTCATGCGGAAATCACGGCGGCATGACGATGACCTGGAAACTCGCTTCCAGGTCACCGGCGTGGTGTAGTACCTGCTCGGCGCAGACACTGAACTGAGTCGAAGATCGCTGCACCAGACCGGCATCGAGGAGCAGCCCGAGTTGCCGGCGGATGTTCGACGGCGCGGCGTGGAGTTCGCTGCCGATCTGGCTGCAGGTCGAGGGGCCATTTCTCAGGAGGAAGCGAATGATTCGGCTTCGCGTTCTGTTCATCAAGATGCTCGACATGGAGACCACAACCTGAGGAGTGATGGGGGATGCTTGTGTAGACGGGTCTACACAAGCAGGGTACTCCCGGTCCAGGTCATGTTGGAAGAGGCTCACTTCGGAAATGGATGCCCGACGAAAGTGAGGGCATTCCCATGCTGGATCACCCGCAGATCAAAGCGTTTAACGAAGCCGCCGCGATGCTCCGTGCTGAACGGTACTGGGACTACGGTTCGAAGGAGGAGCACCTCGAGTTTCTGAGGGCGTTGAGTGAGGTGCTGGCCGAGGTCTGCTACCACCTGGACGAAAATGGCGTGCTCCCGCCGGAGCTCCTCAAGGCCGGTCAGGACGTGGCGGCTCCCTCGATCCGGAACCTGCCACTGGGTCCGTCGGCGCACCTTGTACTGATGTCCTATCTGGACCGTCGGATCGAGCAGTTGATTGCCGGGCGGGATGACTCGGGCAATACTGGGGCGAAGGGGAGTCGTAGCGCCTGATCGGACTGCCGGCCCCGATCGGATGGAGGGTGGGCAGCGAGGATGGACGAGACAGGGCCAAGTGACTTGTTGTCTTCCCAGGCTCAGCTGGCTCGTCGTCTGAACCTGTTGCTCGACGTCGTGGTTGCTGAACGCGGGAAGCCCGTGACTTTCCGGGAGGTTCAGGCCGAACTCGAGGGTAGAGGCATCAAGTTGTCTCGCGCGCGCTGGTTCTATATGAAAGAGGGGACTGGGCGTCTGGTCAGCGATCCGGTGCTGTTGGCAGGGTTGTGCAACATTTTCAATGTTGACCCCTCTTACCTGATCGGCGACGACGCCGAATTGCCCGAGCGGATCGATTCGCAACTGGAGTTTGTGAAGTCCCTGCGTGCGGCCAGGGTGAAGTCCTTCGCGGCGCGGACGCTGGGCGACGTGTCGCCGGAAACGCTGAGGGTCATCTCTGAATATCTCAACAGGGACATCGACCGCCATCCTGGAGCGGAAGAAGCTGCAGCTAGTCCTCCAGGAGATACTGAAGATGAGCCGCCAGCAACTTTTTGATCCGCGCGGGGTTGGCTGAATAGCGCGGCGAGCGTCCATGCCGTCGGCCAGGCTCAAGGTCCACCGCGATGGCGCCGGTCTCCTCAAGGGCAAGCAGGTGCTTGGCCACGCTCGGCTCACCGGCGCTCACTGCTGCCACGATGTCACCGCGGGTTGCCGGGCCGTGCGCGGAAAGGTAGCGGAGGATCTCGTTGCGTGATCTGTTTCCGAATGTCGCGACGGCGGCTTCGACGTCGTTTGACCAGGCTTCGTCGTGCGGCTGCGTGATCCTGGGCATGGATCCATTCTTACCGAACGATCCCCGAAAAGTAAGACGCGCAGTCTTGACGATACTTTAAGTAACCTTGACAATAGTTTGTATAGCCTTGTTGTAGTCGTGGTTGGCGCTGATTGTCGCGGCCATACCTGAGGCGCCGGCCGGGCCGACGCCGGACTTATTGGAATCGTTTAGTCAAAGCGGTGAAGACCATGCGCGTCGAATCTAGGGCGAACCACGCCCAACAAGATCAAGCAAGTGCAGGAACCATTGACGTCTCGTTCCGTGCGCCGGAGCAGGCCGCGGTTTCAGTCCCGGTAGATCAAATCATGATCGCCGTCGACGGCGTACAGCGATACGTGGTTTCGCATCTCGCGCGGATCGGCAGGTCCTGCGACGTGGACGACGTCATGCAGGACATCCGGGTCGCAGTGTGGGATGGGGTGACCCGGGGACATTACCGCCAGCTCCCCGGTATTCCCTTTGGCGCCTGGGTTCAGGGGGTGTGTAGGAACGTGTGCGCCGCGCACGTCCGTCGCGAGCTGAGTCATCAGACGCTCCCGCTGATCGTGGAACCAGGGAATACCGGGCCGGCCTCGTTCGATGCCCTGGCGGTGCTGGGCATGGGCCGGAGCGGAGGTCAAAGTGCCGAGACGATTATTGATCAGCAATGGGCACGAATGATCATTGAACTGACCCGGGCCAGCGTGCCAGCGGGAGTCTGGAATCTTGCCGTCGACAGTCTCTCCGGGCCTCGACATTACGGTCCGCCGTCGCCACAGGACCGCCGTCGCTGGCACGCGGTGACCGTGGTGCGCCAGACGGCGAAAACCGTTCAAAATGCACTGGACGTTGATCAGGGAGCCATCCGCAACATCGGAGACATGTGCCAGCACGCAGCAGAGTGCCTGCCCACGCCGGTACTCCGCAGAACAGCCGAAAGTATTGTTCGCCCCGGCCTCCGAGGACCCGAACGAAAGAGGGCTCTGGAAGCGTTGGCCGCCCAGTTGTGCGTCACCGAGCGCTATCTGGCTGTCCAGATCGGCCACGCGCGCAGGCTGTATCAAGCGGCATGGAGGATCCTCCAAGCCGGGACGCGGACTGCCAGCTGAGTCATGTGGTGGACCCGTCCTCCCGCCATGAACAGGCGAGGAGGAGGCCCCAATGTCCGTACTGCGGAGAAGCTCACTGCCAGGCTCAAACAACCGGCGTCGATGGTGGATCGCAGCAATCGCGCTCTTGAGTGTGGTCACGGCGCTCATCGCTGTCATGCGGCCGACGCCCACGCCCGCAGCGGCTACGGTTCCACCGTCGTCAACGATGCCCATCCCGCGGAGTCCGGCGAATGCTTCCCCCGGGACGCTGGCACAAACTCCGACGGTGGCTCCTGACGTTGTGCGTCCCGATGCGGAGGGCGCACCCCGCACTGCTGACTTCCGCAAGCTCGCCGCCGCGGCGGCGACGGCGATCTACACCTGGGACACGCGAACGTCGTCCTACTCCGAGGTCTACTCACGCCTCCGTGACTGGTGGGACGTGCTGCCGGACGGATCCAATCCCTTGGCAGTGCTGGTCCAGGAGTTCGAAGCGACCGGGATCAACGCGGGAAGCTACACGACTTTGGCTGATCAACAGGCGTACCGTTCGGCCGCGGTTGAATCCCTGCGCTGCGACAGCGAGCTGGCCAAGGTCCGGGAACGGCCGGCGCCATGGGCGGGACTGCACGTGTGCACAATCTCGCTTAGGGTTCTGGATCAATCGGCTTCGACCAGCAACACCTACACGGCACCCGTCAGCGTCATGGTGAACTGCCCGCCCGCTGTGACGGCTCCGCCGGATCATTGCGTCATGGTCGGCTTTTACGCGGCACCGAGCAGGATCGTATATTGATGCCAGCCGCCATGCTGTTTGCCGGGCTGGTCAAGCGCCGGGCCATCCTGCGGGTTTTTCTGGCCGCGGCCTCAGTCTTGATCCTCGTGGGCGCCTTCGCGGTTAGCGCAACCGTGGCGGTGCTCGGCGCGGGCGCGGCCGACACCCCGTCCGTCTGCTCGCAAGGCGGCGCGGGCGGGCAGCCAGCCGCGAACGGAGCGAGTACCATCAGCATCCGTGCAGGCAGCCAGGCCCCGGTCAGTGTGACCGCCAGGCAAATGGCCGTCGCGGGGGACTACGTCTCGATCGGCCAGCAATTGGGGGTTCCCCGGGACGGCCAGATCACCGCAATAATGATGGCCCTGCAGGAATCCAGCCTCAGAGTCCTCGCCAACGTGAACGTACCTGCCTCGCTCCAGTACCCGCATGACGGCCTCGGCAGCGACCACGATTCCCTCGGCACCGCCCAGCAACGTCCCGCGGCGGGCTGGGGGACCGTTGAACAGTTGATGGATCCCAAGTACAACGTGCGAGCCTTTTACGGCGGACCCGCTGGCCCCAACCGTGGCAGCCCGCCCGGGTTGTTGGATATCCGAGGTTGGCAGTCAATGAGCAAAGGCCAGGCTGCGCAAGCTGTTCAGGTGTCGGCGTTCCCCGAGCTGTATGCGCGGTGGGAGGCTGAAGCGACGGCCATTGTTGACGCGCACGACGGCGGTATGACTCCGGCCGTGTGCGCTGCTGCGACGAATTCGTCGTCGGTCACGGTGGTGGCTGCAAATCTGAGCGGAATCCGCAAAGACATCCTGCGGTTTACCCAGGAAGGAGTTGGCGGCGCCTACGTGTGGGGCGGGACGGCGTACAAGGCGTGGGACTGTTCCGGTTACGTCCAGTGGATCTACAGGCAGGCCGGGATCAACCTGCCGCGAGTGGATCAATGGAGGGTCGGTACGCGGACCGACAATCCGCAGCCAGGGGATCTGGTGGTCCAGAACGCACAGGGGCCAGCCGACTGGGGCCACGTTGGCATTTATGCGGGGGACGGCTTGATGTACAGCGCGCTAAATCCCGCGGTGGGCACGTTGCTGCATCCAATAGCTTGGAATACAGATACGGCCTATTTCGATCTACTGCCGTGACCTGTCGTTACGCCGAACTTAGAAACCCAAAGGTATATCCTGCGGGCGGAATAGGAACGGAAAATCTTTGATACAGGCTCTAAGGAGATTTCCGTGACCGGGCGGGCGCATGCAGGGCTTGCCAAGGATGGGGTGCGCTGGGGAGCCGTGGCCGGCGCTTCGAATCGCTGAGGAGGTTGACAGGGCGCAAAACGAGAGGGAGCGGGCAGTCATGCCAGCAAATCGTTGTTCGGAAAATTCCGAAATAGCCGACAAGCTGCGCAACGGGTTCATCGCTGTCAATGGCCAATAGTTTGTGCCCATGGACGGCCAGCGCTTCGAATCTCGGTCGGTGGACTTCTGCCGCGTCGAAACGTGTGCGGAGCCGATCAGATTCGTCATTGGCTGCTCCGATGTGTCTCGTAACCAACGGTGGATACGCCGATTCCATCAAATGGTTTCGAGACATAGTTACGAGAATCGACGGCCGCGGACGAACCCACACCATCCCGCCGGAAGCAAGCATTGCCGACGCACTGGTCGCCGGGTCGCCTCGTATCCTAAGGGTTATGAGACGGCTAGCGGCGCCAGCTAGGGAACCTTTAGTGAGCGATGCATAGGGAAGGTCATACGAGCCTCCCGACACCAGCCCTCACCCAGACGAGAATTCGAGGGGTTGCGCCCTTCCATGGAGCGACTTTACATTCGCCGCTAAGTCGGACTGCAAACTGGGAAGTTATGCGCGCAGGTCATGACCAGATCCACCCCAGACGTCGCCGAAGCCGCCTCCGCGTCATCGTGGGCAATGCTTCTAGACCTTGCTGATCAATATCGTTAGGCATGGCACAAAAGAGGCTCTCCTGACAGAGATGTGGGTTCCGTTATCTCTGGTATGGGAGCTCGATTCTGACGGGTCCGCAGGCGAGCATGATCAGGGCGAGTGCGGCT
>NZ_JAXCID010000030.1:0-51362 GCF_035985125.1 Arthrobacter sp. CG_A4
ACTGGCGGAGTTGAATACGGCCATTGATGAACGCGTCGCAGAGATCAACGGCCAGATACGGCGCGTGGACGGCTCGACCAGGTACGAACAATTCAACCAGGAGGAAGCGCACCTGCTGCAGCCGTTGCCGCCGGAGCAGTTCGGGTCGGTGGAATGGAAGCAGCTAAAAGCCGCCCGGAATTATCACGTCACCGCCGATTACCAGCACTACTCGGTGCCCTACAAGTTCACCGGCCGGATCTTGAAGGTCCGGCTGACCGGTTTGAAAGTCACGGTCTTCGATGGCGAATCGGTGCTGTGTGAACATCCCCGCAAGCTCGGGCGCAGGGGCCAGTACTCCACGCTGGGCGAACACGTCCCGAAACAGCATCAGGACATGCACGGCTTGTGGTCCCGGCAATGGTTCCTGGACCGGGCCCGCAGTTACGGGCCGGCGACCATATCGGTGATCGAGATGATCCTTGACCGTGCGGCCATTGAGGCCCAGGCCTATCTGGACTGCCAAAACATCTTGATGGGCTTGGGGAAGCGGAACAGGCAGCGTTTGGAAGCGGCGTGCCAGCAGGTCCTCAACCAGCGCGGGTATCCGACCTACACCACGCTCAAACGGTTGATGGCCTCCGTGAACAGCGACAGCCAACGGACCCAGCCGCCGCTGCCGGCGGCGCCGAACACGAAGAAAGCCCCGAGTGCCCCGGATCCCGGTGAACGCAGCGACGTGTTTGTGCGCGGAGCCAACTACTACCAGGAAAACCGGTAGCCGGCGATGTTCACCAGTGTTGACTATGACAAGTTCCGGGCCTTGCGGATCACCCAGGTCGCCCTCCAGTTCGAGGAGCTGCTCAAGGACGACGGCAATGACACCAGAACGCCGGAAGACTTGTTCCTGACCGCCGTTGACGAGGCCTTGGAGGTCCGGCGTTCGAACCGGATCGACAAGCTCATCCGCGAAGCAGGATTCCCCCTCCCGCACGCATCGATTGCCGAGATCGACTATCTGCCAGGACGCGGGGTCACCGCCGTGCGGATGAAACGCTACGCAGCCCATGACTGGCGTGCGGATCCAACAAACCTGCTGCTGATTTCTCCCACCGGAGGAGGGAAGACCTACATCGCCTGCGCGATCGGAATCGCAGCCTGCCACGCAGAGCACACCGTCCGTTACACCCGAATGGACGAAATGGCCCGTGAACTGGTCATTGCCCGCGGCGACAGGATCGCCCACCAAAACCTGCTGAACAAGCTCAGCGACGTCGACTTGCTCATCATCGATGACTTCCTCACCATCGGCATCGACGAGACCGCAGCAAACGACCTGTTCACGGTCCTGGTCAACAGGGACCACCGACTGCCCACCGTGATCGCCAGCCAGTCAGGCCCGACGTACTGGGTCGAAACCCTCCCTGAGAAAGTCGCCGCTGATTCGATCGTGAACCGCCTGGCCAGCCGGGCCCGCACGATCACCCTCGGCGACGTCGACATGCGCCGGATGGGCGCCCAAGAGGCACAGGCGGCCAGCGACTTCTGGGAATAACCGCACAACACCCCGGCAATCCCAACGGCGCCGCCTGGACCGGACGCCCGGACGCCGGCCAGAAATTGCGCAGAGCGGTTCCTGGCCGGTACCGGGTCATCGAAACCAGCGGTACCACCTGACCGGACTGCCCGTACCATCAGCCCGTACTCGCCAGCCAGCAACATCGGGCGCTCCATCTGTCGTCTTCGAATGGAATGAGGGTTTTGGGCTCACGACTTCATAGAGGTTGCGGGGCGGGGCGACATGACTGTTGTTGATTTTCGGGACGGGTTCGGACCTCCTTGGGCATCCTGCATCGGATGCAACATAGTAAAGAATGTCGGCAACTTGCGGAGTAGCTTTTGAACGAATAGCTCTCCGAAAGGGAACGGAGATCCCCGGAAGGGAGCCCTCGGCGGCTTATCGGTGCTTCTGTTAGCCAGCGGGGCGCTGGTCGGAATGGATCGTCACCGTGCCTGCGCCGCAGCTAAGTACAAGCGCTTCCCCGGAAGTTTCGAGGCGGCAGTTCTCGCTGCTGATGGTCCGCGGGCCGGAGAACTCTGGCGCTTCCCCGTACCACCTGTAGTGGAAGGCATCGAATTCCGAGTAGATATGGACAACATCGCCGTCAAACTGATCCTGGGTGACGATGATCGAGCGCCCGTCCGGGGCTACTTCACGGACGGTAGTCCCGAAGCAGAGGATCAACGAGACCAGCAGAAAAACCCCTACGAACGGGGCTGCGGCAATGCCGGCAACGGCTGTCGCCCACCCGGTGATCACTCGAAGCCAGCGGAGGGAGACCCGGCTAATCAGCGGCGGAACCAGGAGAAGAAGCCCGGCGCAGCCGACGAAGCCGCCGACCAGGTAGGTCAGGCCAACTACGGCATCCCCGTCAATCCCCCAGAAGAAAATGAGCCGCTGACCATCGGGAGCCACCGGATATGCCGAGAAATAGAAGGTCACCCACGTGTACGTGGCGCCAGTAAAAATGAGCAGGGCTGAACCCCAGATCTCCCTACGTCCCATGGTGCGTTATCCCCCAATCGACCCGCCTCGGGCGCATGCTAACCCAGAGCACAGTAAGGGTTGGGGCTGAATTCTGCGCCGATCCACGTTCCGCCAGCGTCTTTGCACCTTTGGATCACAGGGTTGGGGTCTCGCATCCCCTGGCATGTGGCGAGCCCCACCAACAGCAGTGCAGTGACAAGAATCCAGACCAGGAGCCTCTGGCTCCCACTCTTGGTCCGGTTCTCCCCCATTGTCATAACGGGAGTCTAGCGTCGGACACACCCGGCCCAACTCAGAAGCAACCAGCCCCCTTCAGCCGCAACCTTCCTCCACTAGCCGCGGGAGAGTCTGGAGAGTCTGGAGAGTCTGAGGTGACAGTGGACCCGGACAGCGTTCTGAGACACCGCGAGCACCGCCGCATCCCGCCCTTCATGCATCAGGTGCTATTTGCCACGGTCTATCGGTAACTTGCGGCGTAGCTTTTGAACAAATAGCTGTCCGAAATTTCCCTGTCTGCGGCCCTTGCCGATCCGCGAAATGCGAATCTGTGCGGGCGGCGGCGGGCGGCTCTGACAACGATCGGGGGACGATTAACGCGTCGGTGTATTCGCTCGATGCCAACCCACCAATAATGAGGAAATGGTGCTCACCCCTGGGTATCGAGTTCGAAGGTGCAGCATCCCGATATTCGTTGCGGTCGGTGTCATCCTGCTAGTAGGTGCTGCATCGGGATGCGCTTCTTCCTCAGGGAACGGCGAACCGCATTGTCTTCCGCCTTCCTTTTTAGTGAAACCGTCGACTGCGAAAGCCGGCGAAAGGGTGACAGTCATCGCACCGGATGCTGACTGCAATCCCCGTTACGGCGACAACGCCCGCATCCAAGTAGCCGTCAACGACGCAACCAATGTGAGGGTCATCGACGCAACTGCCCCTATGAATGACGCTGGCGGGTTCACCTTCACCTTTGAGGTCCCAGCTCAAACGCCCGTCGGCGAGGCGGCAGTCACGGCCATACCATTCAACATCGACTGGTGCGATGACACTGGCAGGAACAACCGTGCCGATGGAGCAGCTGTAACTTTGCAATGGGCGTCCTGTGTGGTGCCAATGAAGCCACTGACCATCACCCGTTAGGCGCGGTTGGATGGGGACATCCGATTGGCCAATGCGAACTTGTCCCGGGCGATCCTGCGGGCGGCCATCAGGTCCTGCATCCGATGCGGCCGGCAAAGACTATCGGTAATCCGGGGAGTACCTTTCGAACGAACAGCCTCCGAAAGCTGAAGGCTCGGCCCTCAACACCCCCATGCAATGTGCGACTCCTAAGACGTCAGGCAGCACCTGCTCGCCGCGCAGAATTCGGGTGGTAATCGCCGCTCATACAGATGAACGCGTCTAGGCATCTGACGATAATGTCCTCATGGCTATGGATCACGAGATGGCATCCTGGACGCTTTACTCGTCGGCACCGACGTACGCACGCGTTATTTTGTGGTGCCTGGGACTTTTCCGTAGGCCCGGCTCGGCGTCGTCCGGTGGCTTCTCTTCAAGGGATGTTTTCCGGTTGAACCCGGTCGAACGGATCCTGAAGCGCCGCGGTCATGCCCGAGGCTGGTGCGGCCCCGCGGTCGGCCCCGGAAGTGACCCCGTTCAGCCGACTTGGATCAGCGATGGCTAGTCATCTTAAGGTGGCCACTCAATGTCAGCGCTCGCGGCTACACTGAATGTATCGAACATATATTCGAATAAAGGGTGTGTTGTGGGCGTTGTAGTTGGTCCCCGCGTGATAGACGCGGGTATGTCGTTGCTGTCGGTTCTGATCTCTCCGGTCCCCGTCTCGGCCGGGTATCCCTCGCCCGCGCAGGACTACTTTGATGGCCGGATCGATCTGAACGAGCACCTCATCAAGGACATCACCAGCACCTACGTCGTGCGGGTGTCCGGGGAATCGATGGAAGGGGCCGGCATCAGCGACGGCGATGAACTGATCGTCGACCGCGCCCTGGAACCGGTGGACGGGTCCGTGGTCGTCGCGGTCCTGGATGGGGAGCTGACCATCAAACGGCTGCGGATCGCGGGTGCCGGGGTGGTGCTGCAGGCGGAGAACCCGGCCTACCCGGATATCCGTGTGCCGTCCTTGTCCGATCTCGTCATCTGGGGCGTCGCTACCCGGTGCCTGCACCATGTTTAAGGCGCGCTATTGCGTTAAACGGGAACTCTGCCGACGCCGGGCAAGCAATGTCTAAGCCGGCTCTCATGCGGCATATGCCGCAGATCGCTCACGTGGATGTGAACTGCTTCTATGCCTCGGCCGAGCGCGCGTTCAATCCATCCTTGGAGGGCCGGCCTGTCGTCGTCTTGTCCAACAACGATGGCTGCGCCGTTACCCGCTCCCCCGAAGCCAAGCGTCTGGGCATCGCAATGGGTGAGCCGTGGTTCAAACTCGCACCGCGGGCCAAGGAATGGGGACTCGTTGCCCTGTCGAGTAACTACGAGCTCTACGGGGACATCAGCGCCCGCGTGATGGAGCTGCTGGGCCGGTTCTCGGCCTGGCTGGAGGTCTACAGCATCGACGAGGCCTTCCTCGGCGTCAAAGGCACCCCGGCGGAGCTCCTGGCCCTGGGCCGGGACATGAAAACCACCGTGCGGCGCAACGTCGGCGTGCCAGTCTGCGTCGGCATCGCACCGACAAAGACGCTGGCGAAGCTGGCGAACAAATGGGCCAAGAACAACACGGCCTTCGACGGCGTCTGCCACTGGGACTCCGTCCCCGCCGCCGACAGGGACTCCCTGATGCGCCGCCTGTCCGTGATCGAGATCTGGGGCGTCGCCACGCGGCTGACCAAACGCCTTAACGCCCTGGGCATTCATTCGATCCTTGATCTGTCCCGTGCGGATCCGGTGATGATCCGGGACCGGTTCTCCGTGGTCATGATGCGTACCGTCCTGGAACTGCAGGGAACGCCCTGTATCCCGATGGAGGAGGAACGGATCGGCCGGGACCAGCTCATCTTCTCCCGTTCCTTCGCGACCCCGATCACCACCGCTGCCGGGATCCGGCAGGCCATGAGCGTCTACGGCCAGCAGGCCTCGGCGCGGCTGGCCAAACACGGCCTGCAGGCCAAAGTCCTCACCGCGTTCGCCGGCACCTCACACTTCAACCCCAAAGACACCTCCTACCCCTCCGTGTGCGTGCCCTTGCCGATGCCCACCGCCGATCCCGTGCTGCTCACCAAAGCCGCCCACGCCCTCCTCCCCCGCATCGTGGAGGGCATCCGGTACGCCAGGGCCGGGATCATGGTCACCGACCTGCGGCCCACCGGCAACCAGGCGCCCCTGTCCCTGTTCGAGAACCCGCACGAGGAACGCCACGTCGGAACCCTCCTGGAAGACATCACCCGCCGGTACGGGCGTGGCTCCATCGGTCTGGGCCACGGCGGAATCCGCGGCGGCCCGGACTGGACCATGAAACGGGACATGCTCTCTCCCCGCTACACCACGCACTGGGACGAACTCCCCCTCGTCAAAGCCGCCTAAACCCAATTTCGCCCGCACGCCGCACCACGAAAGAACGCACCCCATGACCAGTTCCATCGAAGCGCCCACCCAGATCAATGACCATCAGGTCCGCACCGACGCGGCAGGCAAACCCCTCGCCATCCGCCACGACGGACGGATCTGGCTGGTCGATCCCGCTACCGACTCCCGGCACTGGTGCGGAAGAGACGCCTGGTGGGACACCAGGCGCACAGCCGCCGTCGGCAGCGGCGACCTGGTTAGCATCGAATTCTGGCGGGTCCAGGTCCGTCTCGACTCAACCTCGGCTCTTCGGACCGCGACGCTCCGCCGGGAACCGCTCTCCCCCCAATGGCTCCTGGACAACGTCAGCGACGCCGACGAAACAACGGAAGAAGGATGAACGGCCAACCCATCACCAGTCAGACGTGGGCGGCGATCCGGGCGGAGTTCACGCTGCCGAGCCTGGGACTGGTTCGGCGTCGGCTTTCAGAGCTCATGGAAGACCCCCAACCGGTCCTGCGGCTGCTCGTCCGCGTCTTCTTATCCGGACTAGGGAACCTGGATTCCAGTTCCTCCCCGGCGGCCACCTCCACCCGACAGTCGTGGGGCTCTTCCGGAGAGCCATGGAGCTGAATATCCGGCACAACTACTTCAAATCATTGGACGATCTTGCACGGGCTACCGGCGCGGATTCTCTCGCGACGTTGGACCACGCGCTGATTCACTGACAGTCCACCCCAACAGCTACAAGGCGCCGCCGTGGCGGGCATTCGCGCCACATCCACCGCACCGCTGTAAATATTTCATCTATTTGGGAGGAAATCATTGACCCGCTAAAAATCTTCACTATAGTTGTGTGAGTCAGGTCACCCAGTGAAGGACATCGAATGACCGCCGAGAGCGTCACAGGCAGTTCACCCCTTGCGACCAGCGCCCTACTGGCCACGGTCGGCAACAAGGTTCGCGCCATGCGTAAGGAAAAAGGCATGACGCTCGCCAAGCTTTCGGAGATCACGGGCCTCAGCCCGGCCATCGTCAGCCAGATTGAACGCGGCCTGGCGAACCCGTCCTTCACCACCCTGGCACAACTGGCCCACGGCCTGGACATCCCGGTCGGCAAATTCTTCATCGGCCACGAAGACCCCCGGTCCCCCGTGGTCCGGAAGGCCGAACGGCGCAACCTCAAGGGCGTCACCAAGAAGTCCGTGGGTGAGGCGGTCTATGAACTGCTCACGCCGGACCTCAACGGAGCCTTGGAAGCCCAATGGATAGTCAGTCCGCCCGGCCATGACACCAGTGCCACTCCCTTCCGCCACAGCGGCGAGGAATTCGGCATCATTCTCTCCGGCCGGAAGGACATCTTCCTGGACGGTGAGTGCTACACGCTCGGGGAAGGCGATTCCATCACATTTTCCTCGGACACCCCGCACTGGTTCAAGAACAGCTACGAAGAGGTATGCGTAGCGATCTGGGTCAACGCACCTCACGCGTGGTAACAGCACCGCTAAGCCGCCGTTACCGTTCTCCCGCACTAGCCGGGCCTGAATCTGCCCGCTGACAGTCCTTGCCACGTTCGCAGCCACCGTCCCCCAACCCCGGACGGCGATGCGTCATACCCTCATTGTCCCCTCCCCACGAGAGGGCTCCAGAGTAAGGAAAAGCCCATGCTTGACACCGCCGTCGAGTCACAAAAAGCATCCCGTCAACTCACCCCCGAGGTCCGCAAGGGCCTCCTGGGCCTCGGCCTCGGCAACGCCCTCGAATGGTACGACTGGATGGTCTTCGGCCTCCTCTCGGCGTTCATCGGCCCGAACTTCTTCCCCAACAGCGATCCCCTCTCCGCCACGCTCAACACCCTCGCCGTCTTCGCCGTCGGCTTCGCTTTCCGGCCGCTCGGCGGCATCCTGCTCGGCACCCTCGCGGACCGGATCGGACGACGGCGGGTGATGCTGCTCTCGATCACGTTGATGGCCAGCACCACTCTGGTCATCGCCGTCTGCCCCAGCTACGAACAGATCGGCGCCTGGGCCGGCATCATCCTCGTGGCGTGCCGCATCCTGCAGGGCATCTCCACCGGCATCGAAGCCCCGCTCTCCACCTCCCACGCCGTAGAGCTGGTACCGGAAGGCCGTGAAGGCTACGTCGCCGGCGTCATGTCCTTCTACGTCAATATCGGGATCCTGCTCGCCTCGCTGGTCAGCTTCCTCTGCAGTCTCACCCTCGGCGGCGCCGTGATGGCCGACTGGGGCTGGCGCGTGCCGTTCTTCATCGGCGCGGCCTTCGGCTTCGTGGTCATCTACCTGCGCCGGGCCCTCCCGGAGACCATGCGTCCGGAAGAAATGGCCGGCAATTCCTCCGGCGCCGTCTGGTCAGGGGTCCGCAAGCACTGGCTCTCCGTCCTGGCCATCATCTTCGTCGTCGGCGCAGCCCAGGCCTACAACTACGCGTGGAACGTCGGCCTACCCAGCGCCGCCCGCAGCGGCTTCAAGGAAGACCCGACGGCGGTATTCGCCCTCACCACCGTCCTGGGCGTGATCCTGGTGGCCGGCAGCTGGATCATCGGCAAGCTGGCCGACGGCAAGCCCATGTCCCGCTGGTTCCTGATCACCCGCATCCTGGCCATCCCCTCCGTGTTCCTCATGCTCATGTACGTCCAGCCCGGTATCGGCGGTTTCGCTGCGGTCCTGCTCGGCGGTTCCCTTGTCCTGGTCCTGAACATGACGCTCTACAACGTGGTCAGCACGTCCCTGATGCCCAAAAACTGCCGCGGCACGGGAGTGGCGCTGGGCTACGGGATCGGCGTCGCCCTGTTCGGCGGCACCGCCTCATACCTGCTCGTTTGGCTTCAGTCCCAGGACCTCACCTGGGTCTTCCCGGTCTACGTCGCCGTCCTGTCCATCCTCAGCATCATCTTCTACCTCGCCGCCCGCCGCACCAACGGCATCTTCGTCGGAAACTAAGGATCCCTCCCATGAACTCCCTTGAACTCAGCACCACAACGAAGGATCTCACCGCCCCCGTCATCTCCCGCTCCGACGTCCTCGTCGTGGGTGGTGGCCCCGCCGGCGTGGCCGCCGCGGTCACCGCGGCCCGCTCCGGCGCCTCCGTCACGCTGCTGGAACGCTACTCCTCCCTCGGCGGCCTCGCCTCCGGCGGCATGGTCCTCGTCCTCGATGACATGATCAACGGCCAGGAGATCACCGTCACCGGCATCGTCTCCGAATATGTCGAGCGGCTACAGAAACTCGGCCTGGCGATCGTCCCGCCTGCCGATGACCGCAAGGCCTCCGAGGAACTGTGGAACAAGTGGGGCCGCTACGGCACCTTCGATTTCCACACCCACGTCAATCCCAAACCCATCTGCTACGCCGCCGCATTCGATCCGGACGGCTGGAAGCGCGTCTCCAACGACCTCGTCCGCGAGGCCGGCGTCAACCTGCGCCTGCACTCCTGGTTCTCCCGCCCGATCGTGGACAACGGCGTTATGAAGGGCGTCATCTGCGAGACCAAGTCCGGCCCGCAGGCCTTCATGGCGGACATCGTCATCGACACCACCGGCGACATCGACGTCGCTTCCCGGGCGGGCGCCAGCTACGTCAAGGACAGCTACCTCACCACGCTGGTCTTCCGTCTCGGCAACGTGGACACCACCGCCGCGGAGGCCTTCGAACAGGCCAACCCCAGAGAAGCCCGCGCCATCAACCGGACCATCAAGCGCCTCCTCGGCGGCGCCTGGGAACTGTGGTGGCTCAAGACCCCCATCGACGGCGTCGTCTGGTGCAACGCCCCGCACATGACCGGCTACGACGGCGTCGATCCGGCAGACATGACCGCCGCCGAGTTCGCTGCCCGGGACCGGATCACCGAAGCCGTGGACTACGTCCGCGCCAATCTGCCCGGATTCGCCAACTGCTACATGCTGGACGTCGCATCCCAGATGGGTGTCCGGCAGACCCGCCTGCTCGAAGGCGAGCACGTCATGACCAAGGACGACATCACCTCCCGCCGGCACTTCGCGGACACCGTCGCCCGCGGGCGCGACTACTACTACCCGTACCGCTCGCTGCTACCCAAGGAAGTGGACCAGCTGCTCGTCGCCGGGCGGCACTACTCGGCCACCCCGGAAGCGCAGAAGATGTCCCGCGAGATCCCGCCCTGCATGGCCATGGGCCAGGCGGTCGGCGTCGCTGCCGCCATCGCCGTCGACAACGGCATCCTCGTCCGCGACGTTTCGGCCCTGGATATCCAGCAGGGCATGCGCCGGCACGGCGCCGATCCCGGCGACGTCCCGTCGTCGAACGCCACCCTCGACCAGGAAGCCGTGGTGGGGGCATGAGCACCGTGATCGAAGACCTCCTGGCAGCAACAACAGCGGACAGCGCGACGGCGGCACCGGCAGCATCCACTCAGCGCACCGGCACCCCGCTCCCCCTCGACGGCATCAAGATCGTGGACTTCACGCAGGTGTTCATGGGGCCCTCCTGCACCCAGCTCCTGGGCGACTACGGCGCGGACATCATCAAGGTGGAACGCCCGGGCACCGGGGACATCTCCCGCAACTCGTTCCCGGACAAGGACGGCCAGGACAACCCGATCTTCCTGTCCATCAACCGGAACAAGCGCAGCATCTCCGTGGACACCCGCACCGAGGACGGCAAGGCGGTGCTCCGCCGCCTGCTGGCCGACGCCGACGTCGTGGTCAGCAACTTCCGCTCCGGCGTGATGGAACGGATGGGCTTCGGCTACGAGGAACTCAAGGCCGCCAACCCCGGCATCATCTGGGCATCCGGCACCGGCTTCGGCCCGGACGGCCCCTACTCGCACAAGGGCGGCCAGGACGCCATCGCGCAAGCCTACTCCGGCGTCATGTGGCGCCGCGAATCAGACGACACCCCGCCGTCCATCTACCCCACCACTTTGTGTGACTACATCACGGGCATGCACCTCATGCAAGGCATCCTGCTGGCGCTGCGCACCCGGGAAACCGCGGGCGCAGGACAGAAGGTGGAGGTGACCATGTACGACTCCATGCTGCACCTGCAGATGCAGGAGGCGTGCATGCAGCTCAACCGCGGCTACGAGGTCAACTGGGGTGCGATGCCGCTGAGCGGCGTCTTTGAAACCACCGACGGCGCCGTCTGCATGGTGGGTGGCTTCACCCCGGACCCGCTGGCCCGAATTTCCGAGGCGCTGGGCCTGGCCGAGGACCTCACGCTCCGGCCCGAATTCGCGAACCTGGAGCAGCAGTTCCAGCACAAGCCAGCGCTGCAGGCCATCTTCCGAGAGCGCATCGCCACCAACACCACTGAGTACTGGACCGCCCAGCTGGAGGACCAAGGGCTGCTCAACGCCCCCGTTCACACCCTCGAGCAGACCCTGGCCGATGCCCAGACGGAAGCGAACGGCATGATCGTAGAGGCCGAACACCCCGGCGTCGGCACGGTCAAGATGCTCAACGCCCCGATCCGGCTCTCCGCCACCCCGCCCACCGTCCGCCGCGCCGCACCGCGGCTCGGCGAGCACAACGTGGAGGTCCTGCTGGAGAACGGCTTCGACCCCGAAACGATCGAGCGCCTGCAGCAGCTGGGGGTGCTCCGGTGACCGCCGTATCCGAGGCCCCCACACAGCGGGCCGCAGGTCCGAACACCACCGACGGGGTCACGCTGACCATCGAGAACCAGGTGGCCACGGTGGTCATCGACCGCCAGCACGTGCTCAATGCCGTCGACGGCATCGCCCAGGCCCGGCTCAACGAGATCTGGGACCAACTCGAAGCGGACCCCGAGGTCCGGGCCGTCGTCATCACCGGCGCCGGAACCCGCGCCTTCTGTGTCGGAGCGGACATGTCCAGTTCTGCCGTGGGCAAAACCGGCCTGGAGTATTGGGCCGGCCTGGATCCCAACGGCTTCGGCGGGCTCAGCCTGCGCACCACGCTGGACATCCCTGTGATAGCGCGGGTGAACGGCTACGCGCTCGGCGGCGGCATGGAAATCGTGCTGGGCGCGGACATCGTCATCGCCGCGGACACTGCCCGCTTCGGGCTGACGGAACCGCGGGTGGGGCGTTTAGCACTGGACGGCGGCATCCACCAATTGGTGCGGCGGATTCCCTATACCCAGGCGATGGGCATGCTCCTTACCGGGCGGAAGGCCGAGGCCGCAGAAATGCAGTCCATGGGCCTCGTCAACGAGGTGGTGCCGGCGGCGGAGCTCGACGCCGCGGTGCAGCGCTGGCTGGACCAGATCCTCGCCTGCGCGCCTACCTCCGTCCGGGCGGTCAAGCAGATGGTCACGCAGACCGGGCATCTGACCGCCAGCGAGGCGCGCGGGCTCCGGCTTCCGGCCTTGATGGCGGCCCTGGACAGCGAGGACTCCGCCGAAGGCGTGCGCGCCTTCCAGGAAAAGCGCCCGCCCGTGTGGCCGGGACGCTGACATGCAGCCAGTTGATGAACTACTAGAGAAGGAAAATCCGATGCGTGAATCACTCGCACCCGGCGTCTGGGGCGTCGTCGCCACCCCCTTCCAGGGCAGCACCCTGGACGTGGATACCGACAGCCTGGCCGGACTCGTGGAATACTACGAAACCATCGGCGCCACCGGCCTCACGGTCCTTGGTGTGTTCGGCGAGGCAGCAGCGCTGACCGCGGCCGAACGCAGCCTTGTCCTGGAGGTCGCCGTCGAGGAGACAGGCCTTCCCCTCGTGGTGGGCGTGACCTCGCTGTACACCGCCACCGCTGTGGAGGAAACCCGGGCCGCACAAACCGCTGCCGGCGAACGCATGGCAGCCGTCATGGTCCAGGCCAACTCCGCGAACCCCGCCGTGGTGATCGCCCACCTGAACGCCATCCATCAGGCAACCGGCGCCAATGTGGTGCTCCAGGACTATCCCCTGGCCAGCGGCGTGAGCATCAGCACCGAGGCCCTGATCACCGTGGTGCAGGCCTGCCGCTTCGTCATCGCGGTCAAGGCGGAGGCGCCGCCCACGCCGGTGGCCATCGCGCAGCTCACCGGGGCCCTGGACGTGTCCGTGTTCGGCGGCCTCGGCGGCCAGGGGCTGCTGGACGAGCTCCAGTCCGGGGCGGCCGGCGCCATGACCGGCTTCTCCTACCCGGAAGCCCTCATCGCCTGCGTCCGGGCGTGGCAGTCGGCCGGGTACGAGGCAGCGCGGGATGCGCTGCTGCCCTACCTGCCGCTGGTCAACTTCGAGCAGCAGGCCCGGATCGCGCTGCCCGTCCGGAAAGAATGTTTGCGCCAGCGCGGGCTCATCTCCGACGCCGGCGTCCGCGCCCCCGGCGCACCGTTCCCTGAGGTCCTCCGGCCGAGCATGCTCAATCATCTGGCAGAGGCGGCCGCGGCCCTGGAAGCGCGCCCTCCCGCGCAACCGCCGACGGCGCCGCGGGCAGCCCTCAGCACTGCGGGGGCCTTCTGATGGATCTCGGAATCAGCGGGAAGACCGCCCTCGTCGCCGCCTCCACCGGCGGCCTGGGACTGGCCATCGCCCGGGCCCTCGCCGCGGAAGGCGTCCGGGTGGCCGTCACCGGACGCCGCCAGGTGCGCGCCAAGGAGATCGTCACCGAACTCACAGACGCCTACGGGCCGGGCGCCGTCGCCATCGAGGCGGACCTCAGCACTCCGGACGGCGTGGCAGCCGCCGTCGAACAGACCATGGCGGAGCTCGGACCCATCGACATCCTGGTGCTCAATGGCCCCGGTCCCAAGCCCGGAGCCGCGGCCACCCTCAGCGCCGACGACATCGCAGCCGCCTTCGACCTCCTGGTCAAGCCGCACCACGCACTCGTCTCGCAGGTGCTGCCCGGCATGCGCGAACGGCGCTGGGGGCGGATTCTCGCCGTCGGTTCCAGCGGCGTCGTCGCACCCCTGCCGAACCTGGCCGTGTCCAACACCGGGCGCGCGGCCCTCGCCGGGTACCTCAAGACTCTCGCCGCCGAAGTCGCACTGGACGCTGTAACGGTGAACATGCTCCTTCCCGGCCGGATCGGCACCGACCGCGTCGCCGAACTCGACCAAGCCGCGGCCAAACGGCGCGGCACCACGGTCGAGGAAATCCAGCTTGAGTCCCGCAAGACGATTCCCGCCCGCCGCTACGGCGAACCCGAGGAGTTCGGCGCCGCCGCCGCGTTCCTCTGCAGCGCCCCGGCGTCGTACATCACCGGCGTCGCGCTGCGGTGCGACGGCGGCCTGATCCGCAGCCTATAGCCGCCTGCCTCCACCCATTCCCTGAACTGTCCCTTGATCTTTCCCTGACCACCCGAAGGAATACCATGACTTCCACGGCAACAGACCTCTCCACCTCCACCGACCGCGGGCTCATCACCGCCCGCCACTTCATCAACGGCGAATGGCTTGGCGGAGCGGACACCGAGCGGATGAACCCGGCCCGCCCCGGCGAGCTCGCCGCACTCTCCCCCAGCGGCACCGCTCAGGACGTCGACGCCGCCATCAGCGCCGCAACTGCCGCGCAGCCGGCCTGGGCCGCCCTGCCCGCCCCGACCCGCGGCGCCATCCTGATGGCCGCCGGCAACCTGCTCTTGGACCGCCAGACCGCCATCGCCGAGGACCTGGTCCGTGAGGAAGGCAAGACCCTCGCCGAGGCCAAGGGCGAAGTCAAGCGCGCCTCCGACGTGCTGCGCTTCTTCGGTTCCCTCGGATGGGCCGCCACCGGCGAAGTCCTGCCCAGCGGCCTGCCGGACACCACCATCACCACCCGGCGCGAGGCGCTCGGCGTCGTCGGTCTCATCACCCCATGGAACTTCCCCATCGCCATCCCGGCGTGGAAGTCCGCCCCCGCACTGATCAGCGGCAACGCCGTCGTGATCAAGCCGGCCGAGCTCACCCCGCTCTCCGCCACCCACCTCGCCCGCGCCCTGCAGGATGCCGGGCTGCCGGCCGGTGTGTTCAACGTGGTGCACGGCAAGGGCCGCGTGGTGGGTGATGCCCTGGCCCGCGACCCGCGAATCGCCGGGCTGTCCTTCACCGGCTCCACAGCGGTGGGCCTGGGCCTGCAGGAAATCCTGAACGGCCGCCGCGCCCGGGTGCAACTGGAAATGGGCGGCAAGAACGGCGTGCTGGTCCTGGACGACGCCGATCCCCGCAAGGCCGCCAAGGTGGTCGCCGCCGGCGCGTTCGGTCTCACCGGCCAGGCCTGCACCGCCACTTCCCGCGTCTACGTCACCCCCGGGATCCGGACAGCGTTCCTCGAGGCGCTGACCGAGGAAGCCGCCGCCTACACCCCCGGCGACGGCATGAACGCCGCGATGGGGGCCGTGGTGAGCCGGCAGCAGTTCGAGCAAAACCAGACGGCGGTGCGTTCCGCCGTCGAACGCGGTGCCACGCTGCTGGCCGGCGGGTACGACGGCGACCCGGCCGGCCCGCTGGTCTTCCCGGCCGCTGTGCTCACCGGGCTTCCGTTCGACGATGCCGCCGTGACCGAGGAGATTTTCGGCCCGGTGGTGGCCGTGCTGGAGGTCGCCGACTACGAGGCCGGAGTCGCCGCGATCAACGATTCCCGCTACGGCCTCACCGCCGGTATCTGCACCGATTCCCTGGCCCGCGCCACGGACTTCGCCGCACGGGCACAGGCCGGCGTCATCAAAGTCAACCGCCCGACGGCGGGCCTGGACCTGAACGTCCCGTTCGGCGGCGTAAAGGACTCCTCCACCAACACCTTCCGTGAACAGGGGAAGTCCGCACTGGACTTCTTCACCTGGGGCAAAACCGTCTACACGGGTGTGTAGCGCGCCATGACGTATGTGATCGCCCAGCCCTGCGTGGATGTGAAGGACAAAGCCTGCATCGACGAATGCCCGGTGGACTGCATCTACGAGGGCGAACGTGCGCTCTACATCCACCCGTCCGAGTGTGTGGACTGCGGCGCCTGCGACCCGGTCTGCCCGGTTGAGGCGATCTACTACTCGGACGACGTCCCGGACGAATGGGCCGACTATGTCCGGGCCAACGTCGAGTTCTTCGAGGAGTTGGGGTCGCCGAGGGGAGCAGCACCAGTGGGCAACACAGGGCGTGACCATCCGATAATCGCCACTTTGGAGGCCCAGTGAACGTAGCTATCGAAACCATCGGCTGGCTCGGATCCGCCCTGATCATAGTGTCACTTGCCCAGGCACAACCCTGGCGACTACACCGGCTGAACATCGGCGCCTGCATCGTCCTGATCGCCTACAACGCGCTAATCGGTGCGGTTCCGGGCATAGGGCTGAACGTCGGGCTGATACTCGTAAATCTATGGCGGCTGCGAGCTCTCGACCGCGGACGGCAGGCAGAAATCCCAGGTGAGACAGACCAGGCGCGGGCCTCGACCGAGGACGGCATCACGGATCCAGTCCACCGCTGACAGCTTGCCGACCGCGCGGCGTGGCCTCTCAAAGACGATTGAAATCCCAAGTCCACACGTGGTCTGTCCGCCATATAGTTCACGGGCGATTTGGGCGCTGATTGCTTCGTCGCCGATGGGTTGGCCTCTTGTCCCTCCACTAATCAGCTGAAGAGGCGTCGGCAGCGACTTATGGATCATTTAAGTGAAGGGAGCACGTTCACGTCAAAAGATCAAAATACGCCGTGTCGGTATTCCAAGCTATCGGATGGAGCAATGTACCCACAGCGGGATTGAGCGCGCTGTACATCATGCCGTCGCCCGCATAAATGCCAACGTGTCCCCAGTTGTTCGTTCCTTGTGCGTTCTGGACCACCAGGTCTCCCGGCCGCGGATTCTCGGTCCGCGTACCGACCCTCCATTGATCCACTCGCGGCAGGTTGATCCCGGCCTGCCTGTAGATCCACTGGACGTATCCGGAACAGTCCCACGCCTTGTACGCTGTGCCACCCCATACGTAGGCGCCGCCGACCCCTTCCTGGGTGAACCGCAGGATATCTTTGCGGATTTCGCTCAGGTTTGCGGGCAAGACCGGGTCCGTCGAGGAAGGCGGCGTATCCGGGCACCTGGCCGGTGATATCGCGCCGTCGAGCGCCTCAACAATGGCCGTTGCTTCGGCCTCCCACCGCGCATACAGCTCAGGGAACGCCGATACCTGAACGGCTTGTGCAGCTTGGCCTTTGTTCATGGATTGCCAACCCCGGATATCCAACAACCCGGGCGGTCTGCCACGGTTGGGGCCGGCGGGGCCGCCGTAGAAGGCTCGAACGTTGTACTTGGAATCCATCAACTGCTCAACTGTCCCCCAGCCCGCCGCGGGACGTTGCTGGGCGGTGCCGAGCGAATCGTGATCGCTCCCGAGACCGTCATGCGGGTACTGGAGCGAGGCTGGTAAGTTCACGTTGGCGAGAACTCGGAGGCTGGATTCCTGCAGCGCCATCATGATGGCGATGATCTGGCCCTCCCGGGGGACCCCCAGTTGCTGGCCAATGGAAACGTAGTCCCCCGCAACGGCCATTTGCCTCGCGGTCACACTGACCGGGGCCCAGCTGTTTGAGCGGAGGCTCAGGGCGCCGGATACGCTGGCTGGCTGGCCGACCACGCCATCTTGCGAGCAGACGGACGGGGTGTCGGCTGCGCTCGCGCCGAGCACCGCCACGGCTGCGCTGAACGCAATGGAACCCACCAGGATCAAGAGAGACGCCGCGGCCAGCGAAACCCGCAGAATGGCCCGGCGCTTGACCAGCCCAGCAAACACCATGGCGGCCGGCATCAATAGAGGATCCTACTCGGTGCGGCGTAGAAGCCGACCATCACGCAATAATCCGTCGGGGCTGTGACAGCCGGCGGACAGTTCACCATGATGCTGACCGGTGCCGTGTAGGTGTTGTGAGCAGAAATTGATTGATCCAGAACGCTGACGGAGACTGTGCACACATGCAGTCCCGCCCAGGGCGCCGGCCGCTCCCGAACCTTGGCCAGCTCGCTGTCGCAGTGCAGGGATTCGACCGCGGCCGAGCGGTGCGCCTGCTGGTCAGCCAAAGTTGCGTAGCTTCCCGCGTTGATCCCGGTCGCTTCGAACTCCTGCACCAGGACGGCTAAGGGATTGGACCCGTCCGGCAGCACGTCCCACCAGTCGCGGAGCCGTGAGTAGACCTCCGAGTAGGACGACGTTCGCGTGTCCCAGGTGTAGATCGCCGTCGCTGCCGCGGCGGCGAGCTGGCGGAAATCAGCAGTGCGGGGTGCGCCCTCAGGCTCGGCAATCACAACGTCAGGAGAAACCGCCGGAGTTCGCGCCGGCGTCCCGGGGGAAGCGTTCGCCGGGCTCTGCGGGATGTCCATCGTCGGCGGCGGTGCAACCGGAGCCTTTGCGGGCGTGGGCGTCGACCATGTGACAGCGATGAGCGCCGCGGCCACACTCACGAGCGCGATTGCTGCGATCCACCATCGACGCCGGCTGCTTGGACCAGGTAGCGCGTTTTTCGGCAATACGGACATTCGGGCCTCCTTCTCGCCGTTCATGGCGGGAGGACGGGTCCACAACATGACTCAGTAGGCAGTCGGTCTCCCGGCCTGGAGAATCCTCCACGCCGTTCGATACAACCGGCGAGCGAAGCCGATCTGGACAGCCACATAGCGCTCGGTGACGCCCAACTGGGCCGCCAACGCTTCCAGAGCCCTCCTCCGCTCGGGACCTCGTAGGCCGGGGCGAACGATACTTTCAGCCGTTCTGCGGAGTACCGGTGTGGGCAGGCACTCTGCTGCGAGCTGGCAAACGTCTCCGATATTGCTAATGGCCGCCTGATCGACATCCAGGGCATTTTGAACGGTTTTCGCCGTCTTGCGCACCACGGTCACCGCGTGCCAGCGCCGGCGGTCCTGTGGCGACGGCGGACCATAGTGTCGCCGCCCGGTGAGACTGTCCACGGCAAGATCCCAAACTCCTGGCGGCACGCTGGCCCGGGTCAACTCAATGACCATTCGCGCCCATTGTTGGTCAATAATCTGCTCGGCGCTTTGACCTCCACCCCGGTCCATGCCCAGCAACGCCAGAGGAGCAAATGCCGCCGGCCCGTCGGCATTCCCTGGTTCCATGATCAGCGGGAGTGTCTGATGGCTCAGCTCCCGACGGGTGTGCGCGGCGCACACGTTCGCGCACACGCCCTGAACCCACGCACCAAAGGGAATACCGGGGAGCTGGCGGTAATGCCCCCGGGTCACCCCATCCCACACCGCGACCCGGATGTCCTGCATAACGTCGTCCACGTCGCAGGCCCGGCCGATCCGCGAGAGATGCGAAACCACGTACCGCTGAACGCCATCGACGGCGATCATGATTTGATCTACCGGAACGGCAACCGCGGCGGACTCCGGCGCACCGCGCAGGGAGATGTCGATACTTCCTACATTTGGATGATCTTGTGGGGCCTGATTCAATCTGGCTTCGACTCGCATGGTCTTCACCGCTTCAACTAAACGATTCCAATAAGTCCGGCACCGGCACCACCGGCGCCCTAAGAGTGGCAGCGAAACCCAAGGGCGACCACTACGACAAGAAAGCTATACAAACTATTTTCAAAGATAATTAAAGTATCGTCAAGAGTGCGGGTCTTACTTTTCGGGGATCGCTAGGTGAGAATGGTTGCATGCCTAGGATTACGCAGCCTCACGACGTCGCCTGGTCCCCCGACGTCGAAGCCGCTGTCGCGACATTTGGCAATAGATCACGGAACGAAATCCTCCGCTACCTCTCCGCGCACGGTCCTGCGACCCGCGGTGACATCGTGGTAGCAGTAAGCGCCGGGGAGCCGAGCGTAGCCAAGCACTTGCTTGCACTTGAGGAGACCGGCGCCATCGCGGTGGACCTTGAGCCGGGTCGACGCCATGGCCGCTCGCCGCGCTATTCAGCCAACCCCGCGCGGATCAAGGAGTTGCTGTCGGCTCATCTTCAGTATCTTCTGGAGGATTAGCTGCAGCTTCTTCTGCTCCAGGATGGCGATCAATGTCCTTGTTGAGGTACTCGGAGATGGCCCTCAGCGTTTCCGGAGAAACATCACCCAGCGTCCGCGCCGCGAAGGTTTTCACCCTGGCCGCACGAAGCGATTTCACAAACTCGAGTTGCGAATCGATCCGCTCGGGCAAGTCGGCGCTGTCGCCGATCAGGTACGAGGGGTCAACGTTGAAGATGTTGCACAGTTCGGCCAATAGCGTCGGATCGCTGACCAGACGACCAGTCCCCTCTTTCATATAGAACCAGCGCGCGCGGGACAACTTGATGCCCCGCCCCTCAAGTTCGGCCTGGACCTCGCGGAACGTTACGGGCTTCCCACGTTCGGCAACCACGACGTCGAGTAGCAGATTCAGACGACGGGCCAGCTGGGCCTGGGGAGACACCACGTCACCGCGACCTGCTTCATCCATCCGCGCTGCCCACCCCTCGATCTGATGCGGGGCCGAGAGCCCGGTCAGGCGCAACGACTCCCTTTCGCCCCAGTATTGCCTGAGTCGTCCGGCACGGCAATCAACCGCGTCAACCAGGTGGGGATTCATTGACGCGCACGGGCCTTTCCAACATGACCTCAACCGGAGTAGCCTGCTGCTGTAGACCCGTCTACAGCAGCAGTCCTTTACCATTCCCCGGGTTGTGGTCCCATGTCGAGCATTTTGATGAACCGAACACGAAGCCGAATTATCCGGTTCCTGCTCAGGAACGGGCCCTCGACCTGTGGCCAGATCGGCAGGGAACTCGGCGCCTCGCCCTCGGCCATCCGCCGGCAGCTCGGCCTGCTCACCGAAGCGGGGCTGGTGCAGCGCTCAGCTACTCAGTTCAGTGCCTCCGCCGAGCAGGTGCGACTCAATGCTGCGGCCCTCGAAGCGAGTTTCCAGGTCACCGTCATGCCGCCGTGATTTCCGGCTTACATGAACTGGGGCAGGACTCGCGCCAGCGGTCCTCGCCGCATATCCACGAAGGGATCGGTCAGGGGCATGAAACTTGAATTCTTCGAACCAGCCGAGGCTGCCACCGTCCTCAAGTGTTCAGAGGCATGGCTTAGGGACGGGGCTGCCAAGGGTGAGTTCCCGCACGCCGTCTGGGGCAAGGGGAAGATTGTCTTCACGTCAATTCACCTCAGGGAGATTGCAGAGCTACGTGAAGTCCGAACCCCTGGACCTGCGCCGCAGTCCGTCCGCATGATCGGGACGCGGGCACAGGCCCGCCAGAAGTACTCCTAGGTAACCCATCCACCCAGACGCTATCCACGCCACACAACCGCGGAACGCTCGACGGCGTCGGCGGCATCCTGGAGCGCCTGTGGCATCAAGTGGCCATACACCTCCTCGGTGGTTCGCGTGGATGCGTGCCCCAGACGGCGGGAGACGGTGAAAAGCGAGACGCCGTCCTGGATCAGCCAGGACGCATGGGTGTGGCGCAGGTCGTGGATCCGAGGCGACTTCTTCAGTCCACGCGCTTGGGCCGCCTTCACAGCGGGAGTCCAGTAGTGGTGCCAGTACAGCTTGTGGACAATGCGCTCGCCCTTGGGCGTGGTGAACAAAAGATCCGCGCCTGGCCGGCTGGCCACCAGCGGAATCAGGACTTCCACCAAGTGGGGATTCAAGGAAACCGTCCTCTTCCCGGCCCCTGTCTTGGTGGCACCAATGTAGTACTCGGACTCGGACCCGCGTTTCCAAGCCTTATTGATCCGCATGGTTGCCGGCCTGGACATCAGGTCCACATCCGCAACCGTCACGGCCGTGGCCTCGCCAAAACGGGTACCGGTCATGACGAGGAACTCTGTGAAGGCCTTGTAGCGCTCCCCCATGCACTCCAGGATCAGGCCGAACTCCGCATGCGTCAGGAACCTGGTCTCATCCTCTGCCTTTTCGCCAGACGGCAACTGGACGCCCCGGCACGGATTATCCTTTCGGTAGCCGAGACGGACCGCCGTCTCCATCGCCGAGAAAATCAAGCCATGGTTGTTCTTGATGGTTTTCGCCGAGCGGCCTTTGGTCTGCATCGTCTTCATCCAGTAGGTCAAATGCCGGTAGTCGAGCTTGTCCACCGGGATATGCCCAATCACGTCCGCGATGTGCAGCTTCAGCATGGTCTGATACGTGTGGACGGTACCAACGGAAGGCCGGACCAGAAGGTCGATGTGCTCTTGGATCACGGCCGCGACGGTGGGCGCTTTGGTCTGGTTCGCGAGCATCGCATGCTGGGCGATCTCAAAGGATTGGTTGTTGGCATCAAGGAGGCGCTTCAGGGTGATCGCTTCGGATTCCGTGGGAAGCGTGATGCCTTGTTCCTGGCGGTTGGCCGGGTCCCGCCAGCAGACCATAAAGGACGTCGTGCCGTCCTTTTTTGTGCGTTTTCTAATGCTGGCCATAGGAAAAATGCTACGCCGCTGTCCACACTTTAAGTACTTTTGTCCACACTCAGCACCTCGAAAAGCCACTGACCTGCGGAAACACTGTGCCCGAGGTGGGACTCGAACCCACACACCTTTCGATACCGCATTTTGAGTGCGGCGCGTCTGCCATTCCGCCACTCGGGCGCGGACTCCACCGGTGTAACAATCGCTCAACCACAGTGCTGTGAGCAACGCGATCGCTTCCAGTGCGCGGAATTACTCTACATGCAGATAGGCTGAATTCCAGAATCGCGCCAGTGACGCCGCATCGAACCAAACAGGTCCAAGTACACCAGCGGGCAAAACCGTAGATGGTCCAGATCCCGCCGTACCTTTCCAAGGAGTTCCCGTGTCAGAACAGACGGAGCCAAACCCCACGTCCAAGCCGGCGCGACGCGTCGTTGTCGCCGAGGATGAGACCCTCATCCGCCTGGACATCATCGAAATTCTCCGGGGCGAAGGCTACGACGTCGTCGGCGAGGCGGACAATGGCGAGAAGGCCGTGCAGCTTGCCGAAGAACTCCGGCCGGACCTGGTCCTGATGGACGTCAAGATGCCCATCATGGACGGCATCACGGCCGCCGAGAAGATCGTCAAGGCCCGGATCGCCCCCGTGGTGCTGCTGACTGCCTTCAGCCAGAAGGAACTCGTGGAGCGCGCCCGTGACGCAGGAGCCATGGCCTACGTGGTCAAGCCCTTTACCCCCGCGGACCTCCTCCCCGCCCTGGAAATCGCCCTGTCCCGCCACGAGGAAATCAAGGCACTCGAAAGCGAGGTCACCGACCTGCAGGAGCAGTTCGCCACCCGCAAGCTCGTGGAGCGCGCCAAGAGCCTCCTGACCACCAAGATGGGCCTCACCGAGCCGGAAGCCTTCCGCTGGATCCAGAAGACCTCGATGGACCGCCGCCTCAGCATGCGCGAGGTCGCCGAGACCATCATCAACCAGGTCAACTAGCCCTACTCGCTCGCAACAGACAAGAAGCACGCAGCAAAAAAGGGAGGGCCTCCGCCGGCAGCGGGGACCCTCCCTTTTTTGTCAGAACCTTCTTGTCAGAACTTTTTTGTCAGAACCTTCGTGTCAGAGCCTGCGCCGGGCCGGAGGAGCTAAGCCTGACGGTTTTTCTGCCTCTCCGGCCAGGGGCCCACCTTGTCCCGGGTCACCGTCGCCTCGCCATGGCTCCCGGCGTCGGCGAGGTCGCCCACCTTATGGACCTTCAGCATGTTCGTGGAGCCGGCCTTTCCGGGAGGCGAACCGGCGGCGATGACCACCATGTCACCGTCCTCGACGAGGTCCATATTCAGGAGGCTGCGGTCAACCTGGGCCGTCATTTCGTCGGTGTGGCCCACCATCGGGACCAGTACCGGCTGGATGCCCCAGGTCAGGGCGAGCTGGTTCCAGACATGCTCCACCGGGGTGAAGGCGAAAACCGGCCGGATCGGACGCAGCCGCGACAGGCGCCGGGCGGAGTCTCCCGTCTGGGTGAAGGTACAGATGTACTTCGCATCCAGCTGGTCGGCAATTTCGACGGCGGCACGGGTGATGGCGCCGCCGCGTGTCTTCGGCTTCGTCCCCAGCGGCGGAACGCGCTCCAGGCCGTGGACCTCGGTGGATTCGATGATCCGGGCCATCACCTTGACGGTCTCGATCGGGTATTTGCCCACGCTGGTCTCGCCGGAGAGCATCACCGCGTCGGCGCCGTCGAGCACGGCATTGGCGCAGTCGGAGGCCTCGGCACGGGTGGGGCGCGGGTTGTCGATCATGGACTCAAGCACCTGGGTCGCCACGATGACGGGCTTGGCCCAGCGGCGGGCCAGTTCAATGGCGCGCTTCTGCACGATCGGCACTTCCTCGAGGGGAAGCTCCACGCCGAGGTCGCCACGGGCCACCATGATGGCATCGAAGGCGTCGATGATCTCGGGCAGCTGCTCCACGGCCTGCGGCTTCTCGATCTTGGCGATCACCGGCACGCGGCGGCCTTCCTCGTCCATGATCTCGTGGACGCGGGTAATATCCGTGGCGTCACGGACGAAGGACAGGGCGATCATGTCTACGCCGCGGCGCATGGCCCAGCGGAGATCGTCCTCGTCCTTTTCGCTCAGCGCTGGAACGTTGACGGCGACGCCGGGCAGGTTAATGCCCTTGTTGTTGGAGACGAACCCCCCGACGATCACCTGGGTGACCACCTTGACGGCGTCAACGTCGATGGCACGCAGGGCCACCTTGCCGTCGTCGATCAGCAGGGCGTCGCCGGCCTTCACATCTTGGGTGAGGCTCTTGAGCGTGGTGGAGCAGATGTCCTGGGTTCCCGGGACGTCCTCGGTGGTAATGGTGAAGGTGTCACCGACGGCCAGCAGGTGCGGGCCGTCAACAAAGCGGCCCAGCCGGATCTTCGGGCCCTGCAGATCCGCCATGATGGCGACGGCCTTGCCAAGCTGTCCTGCCGCCTTGCGGACATTCCCGTAGGTGATGTCGTGCACGGCGTAGTCGCCGTGGCTCATATTCATGCGGGCCACGTCGACGCCCGCTTCCAGCACGGCAAGCGTGTTCTCGAAGCTCGCGATTGCCGGTCCGAAGGTGGCCACTATTTTAGCGCGTCTCATTTACCTACCTTAGTATTCGATTGCATGGATTAAGTTGTTGCGGGAGTGAACGTCCGGCGGCCGTTTGACGCCGCGGCTGTCGGGAGCCGGCGGCCGGCTACAGGACGGCCATGGCCCGGTCGGTCGGCGCCACGGGGGCCGGAAGGATGGTGCTGCCCATCAGGAACTTGTCCACCGCGGCGGCGCAGGCGCGCCCCTCCGCGATGGCCCAGACGATGAGGGACTGGCCGCGGCCGGCGTCGCCGGCAACGAAGATGCCTTCCGTACTGGTCATGTAGTAGCCGTCGCGGGCCACGTTGCCGCGGCCGTCGAACCCGGCACTGACCTGCTCGGTGATCCCGGCCGGTTCCGGGCCGGTGAAGCCCAGGGAGAGGAGGACCAGGTCCGCGGGGATGATCCGCTCGGTGCCCGCCTTCGGCAGGCGCTTGCCGTCCACGAATTCGGTCTCGGCCACCTTCACGCCGGTGACCCTGCCATTGGCGCCGACGAACTCGACGGTGGACGCGAGGTAGGTGCGTTCGCCGCCTTCCTCGTGGGCGCTGGCAACTTCGAAGAGGGTGGGAAACGTTGGCCACGGCTGGTGGCCGGCACGCTCCGCCGGGGGCTGCTTGCCGATGGCCAGGGTGGTGACGGAGGCGGCCTGGTGCCGGTGTGCGGTGCCGAGGCAGTCCGCGCCCGTGTCGCCGCCGCCGAGGATGACAACGTGCTTGCCGGCGGCGTTGATCTGGTTCTCCACCGCCTCCCCCGCCACAACGCGGTTGGCCGGCACCAGGTAGTCCATCGCGAAGTGCACACCCTCGAGCTCCCGGCCGGGGGTCGGCAGGTCACGGGGAACGGTGGCGCCGGTGGCCACCACAACGGCGTCGTACCGGCGGCGCAGCTGCTCCCAGGTCACGTCCGTGCCGACGGCGACGCCGGTCCGGAAGCGGGTGCCTTCGGCCTTCATCTGCTCGAGCCGGCGGTCGACATGCTCTTTTTCCATCTTGAAATCGGGGATGCCGTACCGCAGCAGCCCACCGATCTTGTCGTCACGCTCGTACACCGCGACGGTGTGGCCCACCCGGGTCAGCTGCTGCGCGGCGGCGAGCCCGGCGGGGCCGGAGCCGACGACGGCGACCGTCTTGCCGGTGAGCCTGGCCGGCGGCAGCGGGTTGACCCAGCCGTTCTCGAAGGCCTGGTCCACAATGGAGACCTCGACCTGCTTGATCGTGACGGCGGGCTGGTTGATGCCCAGCACGCAGGACGCCTCGCAGGGCGCCGGGCAGAGCCGCCCGGTGAATTCGGGGAAGTTGTTGGTGGCGTGCAGCCGCTCCATCGCTTCCTCACCCTTGTCCCGCCAGATGAGGTCGTTCCACTCCGGGATGAGGTTGCCCAACGGGCAGCCCTGGTGGCAGAACGGCACACCGCAGTCCATGCAGCGGCCGGCCTGGGCCTTCAGGACGCCCTTTTCCTGGGCCTCATAGACTTCCTTCCAGTCCATGATGCGGACCGGAACGGGACGGCGGGGTTGGGTTTCGCGCTGGCGTACTTTCAGAAATCCGCGTGGATCAGCCACCGGTCACCTCCAGGATTCGTGCCCACACTTCTTCGCCGTCGGGGTCAAGACCCTCTTCCATGGCGTCGAGACGGGTTTGCAGTACGGCCGCGTAGTCGCGCGGCAGCACCTTGGTTGTGCGGGCTGCGGTGTCGTCGAAGTTCTCCAGCAGCCGGGCCGCGAGCAGCGATCCGGTCTCCTCAGAGTGCTTCACCAGCAGTCCGTGGACAATGTCGCGGTCCTCGGCGTCCAGTTCGTGCAACTGCAGCTCGCCGGACTCCAGGGCCTGCTTGTTGACGCGTTCGGTCTGCAGGTCCAGCACGTAGGCCGTGCCGCCGGACATGCCGGCACCGAAGTTGCGGCCGGTGCGCCCGATGATGAGCACCTGGCCGCCGGTCATGTATTCGCAGCCGTGGTCGCCGATTCCTTCCGCCACCGCTGTGGCGCCTGAGTTGCGGACCATAAAGCGTTCGCCCACCTGGCCGCGGAGGAACATCTCGCCGCTCGTGGCGCCGTAGCCGATCACGTTGCCGGCAATCACGTTGCGCTCCGCCGGGAAGACGTTGGTGCGGTCCGGCCGGACGATGATGCGCCCGCCGGAGAGCCCCTTGCCCACATAGTCGTTGGAGTCGCCGAACAACCGCAGTGTGATACCGGCCGGCAGGAAGGCGCCGAGCGACTGCCCGGCCGTGCCGGTCAACGTGATGTCGATCGTGTCCGTCGCCAGCAGGTCCGTGCTGAAGGTCCTGGTGACCACATGGCCCAGCATGGTGCCGACGGAACGGTCCGTGTTGATGACGTTGAGGACGATCTTCACCGGGGTGCGGTCGCTGAGGGCCTCGGCGGCCATCGCGATCAGGCGCTGGTCGAAGTGCTTGTCCAGTTCGTGGTTCTGGCCGGTGAGGTTGCGCAGCGGGGCGTCGTCGTCGAACTCGAGGCCGTGCAGGATCGGGTCAAGGTCCAGCCCTTCGGCCTTCCAGTGGTTGATCGCCTGGCGGGTGTCGAGCATTTCAGTGTGCCCGATCGCTTCCTCGACGGTCCGGAAGCCAAGCTCCGCCAGGATCTCGCGGACTTCCTCGGCGAGGAATTCGAAGAAGTTGACCACGAATTCGGGCTTGCCGCTGAAGCGGGAGCGCAGCTCCGGATTTTGCGTCGCGACGCCCACCGGGCAGGTGTCCAGGTGGCAGACGCGCATCATGATGCAGCCGGAGACCACCAGCGGGGCGGTGGCGAAACCGAACTCCTCGCCGCCGAGCAGCGCGGCGATGACCACGTCGCGGCCGGTCTTGAGCTGGCCGTCCACCTGCACCACCACACGGTCGCGCAGCCCGTTGAGCATCAGGGTCTGCTGCGTCTCGGCGAGACCCAGCTCCCACGGCACACCGGCGTGTTTGAGCGAGTTCAGCGGCGAGGCGCCGGTGCCGCCGTCGTGCCCTGAAATCAGGACGACGTCGGCCTTGGCCTTTGTGACTCCGGCGGCCACCGTGCCGATCCCCACCTCGGAGACTAACTTGACGTGCACCCGGGCCGAGGGGTTGGCCCGCTTCGCGTCATAGATCAGCTGCGCGAGGTCCTCGATCGAGTAGATGTCGTGGTGCGGGGGCGGGGAGATGAGACCGACCCCGGGCGTGGAGTGCCGCGTCCGGGCCACCCAGGGGTAGACTTTCTGCGCCATCAGCTGGCCGCCCTCGCCGGGCTTGGCGCCCTGCGCCATTTTGATCTGGATGTCGTCGGCGTTGGACAGGTACAGGCTCGTGACGCCGAAGCGGCCCGAAGCGATCTGCTTGACGGCCGAGCGGCGCTCGGGATCCAGCAGGCGGTCCTCGTCCTCGCCGCCCTCGCCGGTGTTGGACTTTCCGCCCAGCCGGTTCATCGCGATCGCGAGGGTCTCGTGCGCCTCCTTGGAGATGGAGCCGTAGCTCATCGCGCCGGTGGAGAAGCGCTTGACGATGCTCGAGACGGACTCCACATCCTCGAGCGGGACCGCGGGACGCAGCCCGGATTTGAACTTCAGCAGCCCGCGCAGGGTCATGAGGTTCTCGGACTGGTCATCCACGCCGCGGGTGTAGGTCTTAAAGATGTCGTAGCGGCGCTCACGCGTGGCGTGCTGCAGCCGGAAGACGGTCTCCGGGTTGAACAGGTGCGGCTCACCGTCGCGGCGCCACTGGTACTCGCCGCCGCCCAGCAAGGCCTGGTGCGGCACTTCGATGCCGTTCTCGGGGTACGCCATCCGGTGGCGAGCCGAGACTTCGGCCGCAATAACGTCGAGGCCGACTCCGCCGAGCTGGGAGTGCGTGCCGGAGAAGTACTCGTCCACCAGATCCTGGCCCAGGCCCAGCGCTTCGAAGGTCTGGGCGCCCGTATACGAGGCCACTGTGGAGATGCCCATCTTGGACATGATCTTCAGGACGCCCTTGCCGAGGCCCTTAATCAGGTTGTAGACGCCGTCCTGAGGGGTGACCCCCACAACGTCGCCGGACGTAATGAGCTGCTCCACCGATTCCATGGCCAGGTACGGGTTCACGGCGGAGGCGCCATAGCCGATCAGCACGGCCACGTGGTGCGTCTCGCGGACGTCACCGGCCTCGACCACCAGCGCAGTCTTGGTGCGGTTGGCGCTGCGCAGCAGGTGGTGGTGCACGGCGCTGACGAGCAGCAGGGACGGGATGGGCGCCCACTGGGCGTTCGAGTCACGGTCCGAGAGCACCACGTACTGCACGCCGCGGTTAATGGCACCGGAGACCTGCTCGCAGATTTCCGTCAGCCGGGCGCGCAGGGCGTTCTCGCCGCCTTCGGGGCGGTACAGGCCGCGGACCTTCATGGCGACCCTGTCGCCGTCGGCGGTCTCGATGTTCGCAATCTTGGCGAGCTGGTCGTTGTTGATCACCGGGAACGGGAGCGAAACCTGCGGCTGCCGGACCTGCTTGGTGTCCAGCAGGTTGCCGTTGGGGCCGATCGCGCAGGTCAACGAGGTGACGAGCTCCTCGCGGATAGCGTCCAGCGGCGGGTTGGTGACCTGCGCGAAGGACTGCACGAAGTAGTCGAAGAGCAGCCGGGGCCGCTTGGAGAGCACGGCGACGGGGGTGTCCGAGCCCATGGCGCCGAGGGGTTCGGCACCGGTGCGGGCCATCGGGCCGAGCAGGATCTTCAGTTCCTCGGTGGTGTAGCCGAACGTGCGCTGGCGGATGTTGACCGACGCCGGGGTGTGCAGCACGTGCTCACGTTCCGGCAGGTCTTTCAGATCGATCAGATTGTCCTTGACCCAGTCGGCCCAGGGGTTGGCGGCTGCCATCTCGGCCTTGACTTCGGCGTCGTCGATGATCCGGCCGGCCTCGGTGTCCACGAGGAACATTTTGCCCGGCGAAACCCGGCCCTTTTTGACCACCTTGGACGGTTCGACGTCGATCACTCCGACCTCGGAGGCGAAGATCACCAGGCCGTCTTCGGTGATCCAGTACCGGCCGGGACGCAGTCCGTTGCGGTCCAGGGTGGCGCCGACCAGGCTGCCGTCGGTGAAGGAGACGGCGGCGGGGCCGTCCCACGGTTCCATCAGCAGGGAGTGGTACTCGTAAAACGCGCGGCGGGCGGGATCCATCGTGGCGTGGTTTTCCCACGCCTCGGGGATCATCATCATGATCGAGTGCGTGATGGGGCGGCCGGAGAGCCACAGCAGCTCCGCTACCTCGTCGAACGACGCCGAGTCGGAGGCGCCCGGGGTGCAGATCGGGTACAGCTCCTCCGGCGAATCGCCCAGCAGCGGGTTGGCCAGCTGCGACTGGCGGGCGCGCATCCAGTTCCGGTTGCCCTTGACGGTGTTGATTTCGCCGTTGTGCGCGATAGTGCGGAAAGGCTGGGCCAGCGGCCAGGACGGGAACGTGTTGGTGGAGAAGCGCGAATGGACAATCGCGAGCTTGGTCTTGAAGCGCTTGTCCGAGAGGTCCGGGTAAAACGGCTCCAGCTGGGCCGTGGTCAGCATGCCCTTGTAAACGATGGTCCGCGAGGACAACGAGGGAAAGTAGACGCCGAACTTGTTCTGGGCGCGCTTCCGGATGCGCCAGGCCCGGGAGTCGAGTTCGTTGCGCTCGAGGACTTCGCCGGTGCTGGCGGCGAAGAACGGCTGGGAGAAGTACGGCATGCAGGCCCGGGCCATGGAACCCACGAGGTCGGCCACGATGGGCACTTCACGCCAGCCAAGGACGGTCAGCCCCTCATTGGCGGCGAGGCGTTCGATGCCGGCCTTGGCAGCGTCGGATTCGCGCTGTTCGGCGGGGAGGAAAGCCGTGCCCACGATGTACTGGCCGGGGGCAGGAAGCTCGAAGTCGGTGACCGCGCGGAAGAATTCGTCCGGCACCTGCATAAGCAGACCGGCGCCGTCGCCGGTTCCTTCGTCGGCGCCCACGGCGCCCCGGTGCTCGAGGTTGCGCAGGGCGGTCAGCGCGGCGTCAACGATGTCGTACCCCGGCTCCCCCCGCAGCGTGGCGATGATGGCGAGTCCGCAGGCGTCCTTCTCCTGCTCGGGGTTGTAGAGTCCGGCGGCTTCCGGCAGCGCCGCGAAACGCTTAAACGGTGACATGGCGGCGGCCGGCTGATCCGGCTCGGACCAGCTGGGGCCGTGCAGGGTTTGGGTCATGGAAGACGTCCTTCCTCCTGATCGTGCGTATGGGAGGGACAACGTTGGCCCGGATCGGTGCGCCGGTGTGACGGGCACAACAAAGTACTACTAACTGGAATTGTAGGCCAGCGCGGCCTTCTGTTCGAACAGTTACGCGTGGCGAACAGATACGCGGTTTGCCGGCGCTGAGCTACTTGGTGCCGTCAGCTTCCGGCGCGGATCGGGTGGCCTGCCGGCCGGGTGTAACGGCCGCCGGCTTTCCTGCGGCCGGCGTGGTGCCGCCGGTGGATTCCAGTGACGCTCCGGCTGGGGCGGGAGCGTGGCCTGGACCGCGTTGATCATCACGCAGACTACCATCCGATTCACTATCTGAGACACCAGAGTCCGGATGGCGGACATCGCCGCTGGAGGCGGGAACAGCCTCGGCCGGAACGGCGGCCGGCTTACCGGCGTCGTCAGCTGCGTCGGTTACAGCGTCACGGTCGACGGCGGCCGGCTTACCGGCGTCGTCCGCTGTCCCTGAGGGCTCGCGGCCGGGCAGGTACGGGGTATCGGGATCGTCGCGCTTGCGCAGGCCCAGGAGGATAAAGGCGATCAGCGCCGCCACGAGGACGAAGATGCTGGTCCAGACGTTGAGCCGGGTGGTGATCCCGAACAGGGTGATCTGCTCGGCGTCGTCGATCCGCATCGCTTCGATCCAGACCCGGCCCAGCGTGTAGTAGATGGCATAGAGCCAGAACAGGCGGCCGAGGCGGAAGCGGAACTTCCGGTCCAGTGCCAGCAGGATCACCACTCCCACGAGGTTCCAGAGGGATTCGTACAGGAAGGTCGGGTGGAAGAGGGTGTCTGCAGCCATGCCGGCCGGGAAGTTCGGGTTGTCAGCGTCGATCTGCAGTCCCCACGGAAGGGTGGTGGGGCCGCCGAAGAGCTCCTGGTTGAAATAGTTTCCCCAGCGTCCGATCGCCTGGGCCAGCAAGAGCCCCGGCGCCGCGGCGTCGACAAACGTGGTCAGCTTGACGCCGGCCCTGCGGCAGCCGATCCACGCGCCGACGGCGCCGAGCAGCACGGCGCCCCAGATGCCCAGTCCCCCACGCTGGAGCTGCGGGATCAGGGACAGGTCACCGGTGCCGTCAAAGCCCGGACCGAAGTAGGCGTCCGGTGAGGACACCACATGGTAAAGCCGGCCGCCGATAATGCCGAAAGGAATGGCCCAGATGGCGATGTCCCAGACGCTGCCCTCCGGAGCGCCGCGCCGTGCCCAGCGGATAGACGTCAGCCACAGGCCCGCGATGATGCCGGCCAGGATGCACAGGGCGTAGGCATGGATGCGCAGTGCCCCCCATGGCAGCGGGATGTCGAAGCCGGACCAGTCCGGGCTCGGAATGCTCGCGGGAATCATCACTGCCGCGTGGAGGACTGACTGCATTGCTTAAGCTTCTTCCGTGGTGAGGCCGGTGCTGAGGTCTTTCGTCAAGGACGCTACCGCATCCACGCCGCCGTCGCCGATGGCCACCACCAGCGCCGTGCCAACAATCACGCCGTCGGCATAGGCCGCGATCTCGCGGACCTGGTCCGCGTTGGAGACGCCCAGCCCGACGCAGACGCGTTCGGCGCCCGCCGAATGCGCGGCGGCAACAACCTCCCTGGCAGCGGAGCTGACCGAGGTGCGGGCGCCGGTGACGCCCATGATCGAGACGGCGTAGACGAAGCCGCGGCTCGCCTCGACGGTGCGCTTCATCCGTTCCGGCGAGGACGAGGGGGCCACGAGGAACACCCGGTCCAGGCCGTACTTGTCGGACGCAGCCATCCATTCGGCGGCTTCGTCGGGAATGAGGTCCGGGGTGATGAGCCCGGCTCCCCCGGCTTCGGCCAGCTGGCGCGAGAACTCGTCCACGCCCATCCGGGCCACGGGGTTCCAGTAGGTCATCACGAGGACGGCGGCGTCGGTCCTGCTGGTGATGCCGCGGACGACGTCGAACACCTGGCGGACGTGGAAGCCCTTGGCGAGGGCCTCGTTGGTGGCAGCCTGGATCACGTGGCCGTCCATCACCGGATCGGAATACGGGATGCCGATCTCGATCAGGTCGGCGCCGTTCTCGGCCAGGGCGATGCCGGCCGCGATGGTCGCCTCGACGCTAGGGTAGCCGGCCGGCAGGTAGCCGATCAGGGCCGCTCGGCCCCGCGCTTTGGCGCGGTCGATGGCTGCTGCCGATTTGCTGGCGCCGGGAGTGCCCCTGCTGCCCGTCGATTGGACGCCGCTCACAACTGTTCCCCCTCTTTTGCGATCTGGTGTTCGGGTGAGTCCGTATCCAGCAGGTCGAACCATTCCGCGGCGGTAGCCACGTCCTTGTCGCCGCGGCCGGACAGATTTACCAGCACGATCTTGTCCGCCACGTTGCCGGCGGCCGGGTCTGCGGCGTCCCCCTCGGCGGCGAGCCGCAGGCCCACCTTGATGGCGCCGGCAAGGGCGTGCGCGGACTCAATGGCCGGGATGATGCCCTCAGTGCGGCAGAGCAGCCGGAACGCTTCCATGGCCTCGCTGTCCGTGATGGGCTCGTAGCTGACCCGGCCGATGTCCGCAAGGTAGGAGTGCTCCGGGCCGACCCCGGGGTAGTCCAGGCCCGCCGAGATGGAGTGCGATTCGATGGTCTGGCCGTCGTCGTCCTGCATGAGGTAGGAGCGGGCGCCGTGCAGCACGCCGGGTTTGCCCAGGGTGATAGTGGCGGCGTGACGTCCGGTTTCAACGCCGTCGCCGCCGGCCTCGAAGCCGTAGATCTTCACCGACGGATCGTCCAGGAAGCCGTGGAAGATGCCGATCGCGTTGGAGCCGCCGCCGATGCAGGCGACAACGGCGTCCGGCAGACGGCCGGTCTGGGCCAGGATCTGGGCGCGGGCCTCGTCACCGATGACCTCGTGGAAGTAGCGCACCATGGCAGGGAAGGGGTGGGCGCCGGCGACAGTGCCCAGCAGGTAGTGGGTGCTGTCCACGTTGGCGACCCAGTCGCGGAGCGCCTCATTGATGGCGTCTTTGAGGGTCTGGGAACCGTTGGTCACCGGGATGACGGTGGCTCCGAGGAGCTCCATCCGGGCGACGTTGAGGGACTGCCGGCGGCAATCCTCGGCGCCCATGTACACCACGCATTCCAGGCCCATCAGCGCGGCGGCCGTGGCGCTGGCAACACCGTGCTGGCCGGCGCCGGTCTCGGCGATGACGCGGGTTTTGCCCATGCGCTTGGCGAGGAGCGCCTGGCCCAGCACATTGTTGATCTTGTGCGAGCCGGTGTGGTTGAGGTCCTCGCGCTTGAGGAAGATCCGGACTCCCCCCGCGTGCCGGGCGAAGCGCTTGGCCTCGGTCAGCAGCGAGGGACGGCCCGAGTAGTTCTTGTTCAGCTCGGCGATCTGCGCGATGAACTCAGGATCGGCCTTGGCCTTCTCGAAAGTGTCCTCAAGCTCGTCCAGGGCCGCGATGAGTGACTCGGGCATCCATCGGCCGCCATAGGAGCCGAAGTAGGGTCCGGGGGCGTGCCGCAGGGATTCTCCCCCCTGCAGGAACGCGTCCACGGCGCTGTCGTCTGAGCCGGCTGCTGGCGCATCGACCATCGGTCTCACCATCCTGTTCCACTGCTAGTTAGATCCGGGTACCGCACTGATGCACTGCCTGCGTCCGGCCGGGGGGTGCCCCGCCCGTCGCGGGTCACGAACGTGCAGCGATTTCTTCGGCCCCGGCGGTCATGAATTCCGCGATCCGCTCCCGCGGGGCCGCGTCACTGACCAGGGCTTCGCCCACGAGGACAGCGTTGGCGCCGTTCGCGGCGTAGTGCCGGACGTCGTCGACGCCCCGCACGCCCGATTCGGCGATGACGAGCGCGCCGGCGGGGATGCCCCCGGCGAGTTCGGCGAAGACGGAACGGTCGACGTCGAGCGTCTTCAGGTTGCGCACGTTGACGCCGATGATCCGCGCCTCCGCGGCGACGGCGCGCGCGATTTCGCCCGCGGTGTGTGCCTCGACCAGCACGTTCATGCCAAGTTCGCGGCTGAGGACGCTGAACTCGCGCAGCTGCGCGTCGGACAGGGACGCCACGATCAGCAGGATCAGGTCGGCGCCGTGCGCCCGGGCTTCCCAGATCTGGTACTCGTCGATCATGAAGTCCTTGCGCAGCAGCGGGATGTCCACGGCTGCCCGGACGGCGTCGAAGTCGGCGAGCGAGCCGTTGAAGCGGCGCTGTTCGGTCAGGACGCTGATCGCTGCCGCGCCGCCGTCGGCGTACTGCACGGCGAGCGAGGCGGGATCGGCGATGCTGGCGAGATCGCCCTTGGAGGGGCTGCGCCGCTTGATTTCGGCGATCACTTTGAGCTGGTTGTGCGGTGCCGAGTCGCCGCCCAGGGCGGCCCAGGCATCGCGCGCGGCAGCCGCCGAGGCAGCGCGTTCCTTCAGCTCCGCGAGCGTGACGAGGCGCTGCCGGGCCTCCATATCCTCCCTGACACCGGCGTTGATGTCATCGAGAACGCTCACCCTTAGTGGCCGGAGTTCTTCAGCTTGCTGCCGCCCACGCCGAAGCCGACCTTGCGCATGCCGAAGCCGACCAGCAGACCGATGACCATGACGACGCCGCCGGCGATGAAGATCGGGGTGTTGGCGATGACAAAAGCGATGGACATAATGAGGGCACCGAGGAGCATGATCAGCACGGTGGTCCAGGCGGCGGGGCTGTTGCCGTGGCCGGTGGGTTCGCTGTGGTCGACGCCGTCGTAGACGCCCGTTCCGGCCGCGGGCTTGGGTGCGGAAACAGTGGCTTTGCTCATTGAAATCTCCTCAGGATTAATACTGCTTACATTCTGCCATTTTTTGACGCGGCTATTTGCCGGGTTGCTGGCCGCGTCACAGGCCGCGCCCGCGGCATCCGCTCAGGTGGGATCATCGCCGCGTGACAGCCGGTCCCAGCTGTCGATCTCGTCCGACGGACCGGCCGGTGAAACCGCGGTGCCGGCGGCGGCGGCGTCATATTTTGTCCGGGCCCTCCAGTAGCGTCCCGCCGGGACGATCGCCAGCGCACTGAGCCCCAGCAGGGAACCGATCACGACGGCGAGTGCCGGGAACACGGTGACGCCCACTTGGGCGTTACTGCCGGTGATCCCGGTGGCGGCGGCGACGGACCCCTGGGCCGCAGCCTGCGGGTCCCCCAGCACAATCGCGGCCGCGCCGACAATTCCGGCGGCGGCCAGCAGGATGATCGCGGTGATGATCCAGCGCGCCATCCGTCCGGCAATCGAGGCTGCGAGCCCGCCGGCGAGAGCGACGAGGGCGAGGGCCGTGACCGTGGTGGCGGCCTTGCTGCCCTGGACCTGCAGTCCCTCCCGGCTGGTGACCGCCTGGCCCAGTTGGGCGGGGTCGAGAAGGACCGTCAGCCAGATCTGGGTGGTGGTGCCGAAGACGGCCAGCGCCAGGGCGGCGATGACCAGGACCAGGGTGGATTTCCGGGCCCAGCGCGGAACAGCGGGACTGCTCCTTATGACGGTGCTGCCGCTCATAACAGCGTCCCGGCGTCGGAAATGGAATCGGCTGTGATGTTCCGCAGTGACCGGGCGGTGTGGACGGCGCGCATCGGGGCCGCCGCCTTGTTGACGGTCTCCATCGCCTCGGTGGCGTTGACCGAGTCGGCCACGATCCCGCCGCCGGCCTGCACGTAGGCGCGACCTTCCCGCAGCAGGGCGGAGCGGATGGCGATGGCCATATCCATGTCCCCGGCGAAGTCGAGGTAGCCCACCACGCCGCCGTAGATCCCGCGGCGGTGGGGTTCCAGTTCATCAAGCAGGCGCAGCGCCCGCGGCTTGGGGGCGCCGGAGAGCGTTCCGGCGGGGAAAGTGGCCTTCAGGACGTCGTAGGCTTTGGCCGCCGGGGCGAGCGTGCCCACCACCGTGGAGACGAGGTGCATGATGTGGCTGAAGCGCTCCACCTCCATGAACTGGGTGACGTCGACGGTGCCGGCCACGCAGACCTTGGAGAGGTCGTTGCGCGAGAGGTCCACCAGCATGAGGTGCTCGGCGCGTTCCTTCTCGTCCGCGAGCAGTTCCACGGCCAGGGCCTTGTCCGCCTCGACGGTCCTGCCGCGCGGCCGGGAGCCGGCGATGGGGTGGGTGATGACGTCCTCGCCCGTCACCGTGACAAGCGCCTCCGGGGAGGAACCGACGATCGAGTACTGCCGGCCGGCGGCGTCCTCGAGGCTGAAAATGTACATGTACGGGCTGGGGTTGGTGTTCCGCAGCACCCGGTAGACGTCCAGCGGGTCCGCGCCGCAGTCCATTTCGAAGCGGCGGGAGATGACCACCTGGAAGACCTCGCCGTCGACGATCGCCTCCTTGCTCCGGTCCAGGGCTGCCAGATAGTCCGCCTCGTCCCAGCGTTCCTGCACGCTGGAGGCGAAGTCCAGGGCAGCGGCGTTCAGCACGGAAACCGGCTGCTCCACGGGGGCGCTGACCTTGGCCAGCAGTGCCTTGACCCGGGCGACGGCGTCGTGCCAGGCGTCGTCGACTCGTTCGGGGCTGTTGTCGAAGTTGATGGCGTTGGCGATCAGCAGCACGGTGCCGTCCATGTTGTCGTGCACCGCCATGTCGGTGACCAGGTTCAGCGCCATCTCGGGCAGGTCGAGATCGTCTTCCGGCGGGCTGGTGAGTTTTTCCCAGTGGCGGACGGTTTCCCAGCCGAGGAAGCCGACGAGGCCGGAGGTGAAGGGCGGCAGGCCGTCGAAGCGGTCCGTGCGGAGGGCCTCGATGGTGTCACGGACGGCGTCGACCGGGCTGCCGCCCAGCGGAACGCCAACCGGCGGTTCGCCGAGCCAGTGCGCCTGGCCGTCCTTCGTGGTCAGTGTGGCCCGGGAGCGGGCGCCAATGAAGGAGTAGCGGGACCAGGATCCGCCGACGGCCGCGGATTCCATCAGGAAGGTGCCGGGCTGGCCCTGGGCGAGCTTGCGGTACAGGCCGATGGGTGTTTCCGCGTCAGCCAGCACCTTCAGCCGGACGGGGATGACACGGCTGTGGCCTGCGAGTTCACGGAACTCCGCCAGGCCCGGGCTGATGATTCCAAGGTCCTGCATGGCTGTAATTTCCGCCTGTTCTTTTGGTGGTCCTGAACGTCTGGGTGTGGGGTTTCTTCCGGCGGCGCCGCTGGCGTCCGCCGGCGCCGACTGGTACCCGCCGGCGCCGGCTCAGCCGGCCTGACCGGTGACGACGTCGAGATCGCGTCCGTCGAAGCAGGTCCGGGTTCCGGTGTGGCACGCGGCACCGATCTGGTCGACGCGAACCAACAGCGCGTCGCCGTCGCAGTCCATCGCGAGGGACTTAACCCATTGCGCGTGGCCGGAGGTGTCTCCCTTGCGCCAATACTCCTGGCGGGAGCGCGAGTAGAAGGTCACACGGCCGCTGGTCATGGTGCGGTGCAGGGCCTCGTCGTCCATCCAGCCGAGCATCAGCACTTGATCGGTATCGAACTGCTGGACGATCGCGGCCACCAGGCCGGCGCTGTCCCGCTTCAGGGCTCCGGCGAGAGCGGCCGGGAGGGGGCTCACGGGCGCGGCAGAACCGGGGGCGGCTCCATGGTCGGGTGCAGTGACCGGTGCAATGACCGGCCTATTGGCAAGTCCAGGGGACAGGGCGGAGGCGGGCTGCTCAGACATCGAGTTAAGTCTAGTGCCTCGGGCGGGCCAAGTCCCCCCGCGGCAGCGCACAAAGTCCCTCCGCCGTCGGCGCATCACCGGCCCGGCGTCGGCGCCCGCAACGCGGAGAAATGCTGACGAACGGCCAACACGACGGCGGTTCAGGTGCCCACGCGCCGCCGTCTCGTGCTAGTTTCACAAGTGATGCATTTCGTCGATCCGTCCCGAGAAGTTCTGGCCGAAACCCTGCTTGCGGCCGGCCCTGACTCCCCCACGCTCTGCAAGGGGTGGCGCACCAGGGACCTCGCTGCCCATCTGTACCTGCGCGAGCGAAAAGCCGCCGTCGGACTGGGACTGGTGATCAAGCGCCTCGCCAAGGCCTCCGACCAGGCGACGGCCCAACTGGCAGCCAAGCTCACGACGCCGGAAGCGTACAACAAACTGGTCGGCTCCTTCCGCGCCGGCCCTGCCGCGTTTTCCCCCATGAGGATCAAAGCCCTGGACGAAAGCGCCAACCTGATCGAGTATTTTGTGCACACCGAGGACGTCCGGCGCGCCGGGGACCGCTGGGCACCGCGGGCCCTCGATGCGGCGTACTCGGACGCCCTGTGGGACGAACTGGTCAAGCGCGCCGCCATCCTGTACCGCGGCGTGGACCTAGGGATAGTGCTGGTGCGCCCCTCCGGGCCTCGGCACGTCGCCAAACGCGCTCCCGTCTCCGTGGCCATTGTGGGCGAGCCGGGCGAACTGCTGATGCACGCCCACGGCCGGACCCGCCATGCCCTGGTGACCTTCGAAGGCCAGCCGGACGCCGTTGCCCTCCTGCAGTCCGCCGAGGTCGGACTCTAAGACACCCGCCACCCTTCCCGGTCCCCTCCCCTCGCTCTCCCCCGGAACACAGCAACGCGGGGTCACATAGCGCCCATAATCCCCTCCGGGATGGGCGCTATGTGACCCCGCGTTGCTTTCAAACGGGTGGGTCAGCGGACTTCGAAGCCTACTTCGCGGATCGCGGCCTTGACCTGGGCGATCATGTCGAGCGGGCCGAAGTGGAAAACCGAGGCGGCGAGCACCGCGTCCGCGCCCGCGGCCACGGCCGGCGGGAAGTGCTCGGGCCTGCCGGCACCGCCGGAGGCGATGAGCGGAACCTTGACGCCGGCCCGCGCCAGCCGGATCAGCTCCAGGTCGAAGCCGTCCTTGGTGCCGTCGGCGTCGATCGAGTTGAGCAGGATTTCGCCCACCCCGCGGTCGGCTGCCTCGCGGGCCCAGGCAATCGCGTCGATCCCGGTCCCCTGGCGTCCGCCGTGGGTGGTGACCTCGAAGCCCGAGGCCGTGGGCTGCGAGCCCGGACGGGTGCGCCGCGCATCGAGCGACAGCACGAGGACCTGCGAGCCGAAGTGCCGGGTGATCTCGTCGATCACATCGGGGCGGGCGACGGCGGCCGTGTTGATGGCCGCCTTGTCCGCCCCGCAGCGCAGGAGTTTGTCCACCTCGGCCACACCGCGGACGCCGCCGCCGACGGTCAGCGGGATAAAGACTTCCTCGGCGGTGCGGCGGACGACGTCGAACGTGGTCTCCCGGTTGCCCGAGGACGCTGTGACATCGAGGAAAGTCAGCTCGTCGGCGCCGCCGTTATCGTAGCGGTGCGCCAACTCCACCGGATCCCCGGCGTCGCGGAGCCCTTCGAAGTTGATGCCCTTGACCACGCGGCCGGCATCGACGTCCAGGCACGGGATGACGCGGACGGCTACAGCCATGACTTCTCCTGGGCTTCGTTCACGGGAAATTCCTTCGGGGACTCTTCAAACGGGGACTTCAAGCAGGGACACTTCAAGCAGGGACACTTCACGCAGGGACTCTTCACGGAGGGACGCGGCGGGATCAGATGCGGCAGGCGTGGATGGTGCTGACCAGGATAGCGCGGGCGCCCAGGTCGTAGAGCTCGTCCATGATCCGGTTGGTCTGCTTCTTGGGCACCATCGAGCGGACGGCAACCCAGTCCGAATCGCGCAGCGGCGAAATCGTGGGCGATTCCAGGCCAGGGGTCAGCGCGGAAGCTGAGTCAACCAGTTCCTTGCGGATGTCGTAGTCCATCAGCACATACTGCCGGGCCACGAGAACGCCCTGGAGGCGGCGGATCAGAACCTCGGCGGCCGGGTTCCGCTCGCCCCGGCGGCCGATCAACACGGCTTCGGAACGAAGGATCGGCTGGCCGAAGATCTCCATGCCGGCAGCCTTGAGCGTGTTGCCGGTTTCGACGACGTCGGCGATCGCGTCCGCGACGCCAAGGCGCACGGAGGATTCGACGGCGCCGTCGAGACGGACCACCTTGGCCTTGATGCCGCGCTCGGCAAGGTAGCCACGGAGCAGTCCGTCGTAGCTGGTGGCGAGGCGTTTACCCTCGAGCTGTTCCACCGTGGCGAAGTCGCCGACCGGGCCGGCGAAGCGGAAGGTGGAAGCGGCGAAGCCCAGCTGGAGCAGTTCTTCGGCCTCAACCTCGGCGTCCAGGAGCAGGTCGCGGCCGGTGATGCCGACGTCGAGCGTGCCCTGGCCGACGTAGACGGCGATGTCGCGCGGGCGGAGGAAGAAGAATTCAATGTCGTTGTCCGGGTCCACCATCACGAGCTCACGGGTGTCGCGGCGCTGACGGTAGCCGGCCTCTGCGAGCATGGCGGAGGCGGCTTCGGACAGGGATCCCTTGTTCGGGACGGCAACTCTCAGCATGGGGAAGTCTTTCTTGGTCAGGACGGAGTCCGTTCAGGAACAGCCAGTTCCAGAACGGCCGGTTCAGGCACAGCAGGCCACGCAATACAGCGACTCTTCGCGAACAAGTTCGGGCCGGATCCGGTGCGGACGTGGCTAGAGATGCTTGTAGACGTCTTCCAGGCTGAGTCCTTTGGCGAGCATCAGGACCTGCAGGTGATAGAGCAGCTGCGAGATTTCTTCGGCGGCGGCTTCATCGGATTCGTACTCGGCAGCCATCCAGACCTCGGCTGCTTCCTCCACGACTTTCTTGCCGATGCCGTGGACTCCGGAATCCAGTTCGGCGACGGTGCGCGAGCCCTCAGGACGGACGGCGGCCTTCTCACTCAGCTCTGCGAACAGCGACTCGAAATTCTTCACGCCCTCCAGCCTACTTGCTCGTGGCCGGGCAGCGGCTGCCGGGCCCTTCCGTGACGGCGGGGATGTGAGCGATTGCACAGGATCTGGAACGCCGGCTGTGGTGTTTTCACGGCACAGCCCGGCCGCTGACCGCTAGCTGAACTGCCGGAGCGTCACCGCAGTGGCGAGGGCGGCGGTGACGGCCTCATGGCCCTTGTCTTCCTTGGACCCCGGCAGCCCGGCCCGGTCGATGCCCTGCTGCTCGGTGTCGCACGTCAGCACGCCGAACCCGACCGGGACGCCGGTGCGCACCGAAACTTCGGTCAGGCCCAGGGTCGCAGCCTCGCAGACGTACTCGAAGTGCGGGGTTCCGCCGCGGATCACGACGCCGAGCGCCACGACGGCGTCAAAGTGCGGTGCCAGCCGGGCGGCGGCGACGGGCAGCTCGAAGGTGCCCGGAACGCGCAGCACCGTCGGTTCGCTGATGCCGGCGTCCGTCGCGGCACGGAGGGCGCCGTGCAATAGCCCGTCCATGATTTGGGTGTGCCAGCTAGCGGCCACGATGGCCAGCTTCAGCCGGGAGGTTTCCTCCGGATTGAAGGTGCTGAGGTCAATCTGGGGGGCGCCGTGTCCGCTCATCTGGGAATCCTTGTTCGGTTGGGTCTGCGGCTGCTGATGTTCCTGCAGCGCCTGATCTGGTGGTCGGGTCAGTCTTGTTCGTGTTCGAAACCGCGCGGGCCCGCAGCCGGCACGGCCGGCTGCATGTCCAGGACCAACCGGTGGTCCATCCGGTCCTTCTTAGTCTGCAGGTAGCGGATGTTTTGCTGGCGGGACGGGACCTCGGTGGGCACCATCTCCACGATGCTGACCCCGGCCCGGGCCAGCCGGTCCTGTTTGTCCGGGTTGTTGCTCAACAGCCGGATCGCGTGGAGGCCCATTTCGGCGAGGATCTGGGCGGCGGCGTTGTAGCAGCGCGCATCCACCGGCAGGCCCAACTGCTCGTTGGCCTCCACGGTGTCGAAGCCTGCTTCCTGCAGGGCGTAGGCCTTGATCTTGTTAGCCAGGCCGATTCCCCGGCCTTCCTGGCCGCGCAGGTACAGCAGGGTGCCACCGAACTCGTTAATCATCTCGAGGGCATAGGCCAGCTGTTCACCGCAGTCGCAGCGGTAGGAGCCGAACACGTCCCCGGTAAGGCACTCCGAATGCAGGCGGACCAGCGGCGCGGTGCCGTCGACCGGAGGCAGCGGCGAACTGACCGCAAGGTGCTCGGCCCCGGTTTCCAGATCGGTCCAGGCCTGCGCCACGAAGTCGCCAAACGCCGTGGGCAGCTGGACGATGGGACCGGCGCTGACCGGATGCGGCCGGCTGTCCCTCAGTTCTTCCCGGGCTTTAGACGTCGTCATCGTTTCTCCTCCATCACACGGGATCCGCTGCGAGGCCGGCCGGCCGTCCCGCCTCGAGGTAGGCCACCAGATCCGCAATCGAGATCAGGGGGCAGCCATGCTCGAGGGCGAAGCTGCGAAGTCCGTCCAGCCGCATCATTTCTCCGTTGTCGTACACCAGCTCTGCGATCACGCCCACGGGCTCGAGTCCGGCCAGCCGGCAAAGTTCCACGGCCGCTTCGGTGTGGCCGGGACGTTCCCGCACTCCTCCCTTAACGGCGCGGAGCGGAAAAACATGCCCGGGACGCGTCAGGTCCGCCGGTTTGCTCCCCGGACCGGCCAGGATCCTGGCCGTCAGGGCCCGGTCCGTGGCGGAGATCCCGGTGCTGACGCCCACTGCGGCGTCGCAGGACACCGTGTACGCGGTGCCCTTGGCATCTTCATTGAATTCCACCATCGGCGGCAACGCGAGGGCGTCGGCGCGGCCGGAGGCCAACGGCATGCAGATCACGCCGGAGCTGTAGCGCACGGTCCAGCCCATCAGGGCAGGTGTGGCGTGCTGCGCTGCGAAGACGATGTCGCCTTCGTTTTCGCGGTCCTCGTTGTCGACCACCAGGACGGGGCGTCCGGCGGCGATGGCGCGGATGGCGTCGTCGATGAGATCGAGGCCGGCCGGCGGGATGATCGGCGCGGCGAGGCCTGCCGGCGCGGCGAGGCCTGCCGGCTCGGCGGCCCCAATGCGAATGGGCTGCCGGGCGGAAAGGTCGGCGTGGATGTCCTTGACGTTGTTCACGCTGTCGCCCCCTTCGCCCGTGCTGCTCCCCCGGCCGCTCCCGAAAATGCGAGCAGGCGCTCAGTGTACTTCGCCAGTACATCGACTTCGAGATTGACCCGGCTCCCGATCGATTTCGCGCCCAGTCCCGTGTCGGCGAGCGTGGTGGGGATCAGTCCAACCTCGAACCACGGCGCGGGCTCCGCTGCCGGGCTCACCGCTGTGACGGTGAGGGAAACGCCGTCGACGGCAATGGAGCCCTTCTCGGCGATATAGCGTGCCAGCCCGGCCGGAACGCCGAAGCGCAGCCGGTCCCAGTTGCCGAGCGCGGCGCGCTCCAGCAGTTGGCCGACGCCGTCGACGTGGCCCTGGACAACGTGCCCGTCGAGCCGGCCTCCGGCCGGAACGCAGCGCTCCAGGTTGACCGCATCGCCCGCGGCGAGTTCGCCGATGGTGCTGCGGATCAAGGTCTCACCCATAACGTCGACGCTGAAGTCCCTGCCGTCGATCTCCGTAGCCGTAAGGCAGACACCGTTGACGGCGATGGAGCCGCCCAGCGCCAGCCCTTCGGTAGTTCCGGGCGCGTGGACCCGCACGGTGGCGCTGATCTCGCCGTCGCGCTCAACGGACAGCACCTTCCCCTGCTCGGCGATTATTCCGGTGAACATCATTGGCCTCCTGCGGCGGTGTCCGCGCCAGTGCGGTGCGGGGTTGAATCGGATAACATGGTGGCGGCCCTGGCGGCGCCGTCCGGCGGCGACGCTGTCGACTGCGCGGGCCGAAGGTGCAGCCGCAGATCGCGGCCGAGTTGCTGGACGGCCCCGCCGGAAGCGGGGTCCCATTCCCAGTGCTGGGCGCCGGCCAGGGTGGTGACGCCGAGGTCCTCAAGGGCCGGGGTCCCGGAGCCGAGGAGTGTCGGGGCAAGGTAGACAATGAGTTCGTCGACAAGGCCGACGGCGAGGAAAGCGCTCAGGATCCGGGAACCTCCTTCAACCATGAGGTGGCGCACGCCGGCCGCGAACAAAATGTCGAGTGCCTCAAACGGGTCGCGGGTCCGCAGGTGGAGCACCTTGCCGTCGTCGCCGTTGATCGCGGCGCCTGCCGGAATCCCGCGGTAGCCCATCACGGCGCGCAACGGCTGCTTGCCTACCGGCCCGCCGTCGGCATTCCGGGCAGTGAGCCGCGGGTTGTCCACGAGCACCGTCTGGGTACCGACCAGAATGGCATCGATCCGGCCGCGCAGGGCGTGGTTGTCAGCGAGGGATTCTGGGCTGGAGATCCATTGGCTGGTGCCGTCGCTCGCTGCGATCCGGCTGTCGAGGGTCTGCGCGATATGCAGGGTGACAAAAGGGCGTTTGGCCGCGACGGCGCCGAACCAGCGCCGGTTCAGCTCCAGCGCCGCAACGGCGCTGAGCCCGGAGCGGACGCGGACACCCGCGGCCCGCAGCGTGGCGGCACCGCCGGCGGCCGGGTCGTGCGGATCGTCCACCGCGTAGACGACGTCGGCGATTCCAGCGTCGATGATCGCCTGGGCGCACGGACCCGTGCGTCCGCAGTGGTTGCAGGGCTCGAGGGTGACCATCATGGTGGTGCCGGTGAGGTCGTGGCCGGCGGCTTTCGCCTGGGCGATCGCATCGGCCTCGGCGTGGGCAGTACCGGCACCACGGTGGTGGCCGGTGACCATCCGGGTTCCGTCTGCGGCGATGACGACGGCGCCGACCAGCGGGTTTGCGCCCCGCGGCCCGGCCACAGCCGCTGCGAGGGCGTCGTCCATCGCGGTCGCCTCGGCCGCGCTGAAGCCGGTTCCATCGTGGGAGCTCACTTGGGCGCTCACTTGGCCACCAGCGGGTCCGGGAAAGCGGTTTCGACCGTGACCGGGCTGGCCGCCACCTTCGAGGCGCGCCACCAGATGAAAAACCCGGTGAGCGTGAAAAAACCGTAGAACAGGTACATGACGGCACTGGCGTAGTAGCCCGCGCTGAACAGCAGCGGCACACCGACAATGTCCACCGCCACCCAGATGAGCCAGAATTCGGTCCATCCCCGGGCCATGCCGTAAGTCGCCAGCAGCGATCCCATGAACGTCCAGGCGTCTGCCCAGACCGGCGGATACGAACCCAGCGAGTCGAAAAGCGGCGTCAATGCGGCAGTCCCGGCCACGAGGCTCAGAGCCAGGATGATCCGGGTCTTGTTACTGGCCCAGCGCGGCGCGACGGCTACCCCGCCGCCGCCGGCGGACTGCCTGCCCTGCTGCCAGCGGTGCCAGCCGTAAAGGGCGACGCCGATGAACATGGCCTGGCGTCCGGCCTGGCCCCACAGCGTCGCGGGCGTGGCGGAGCCGAAAACGTTGCCCAGAAACACCGTCAGGAGCAGTAGATTGCCGGCGATGCCGACGGGCCAGGCCCAGACCCGGCGGCGCATGCCACCGAAGGCGCTGATGAGGCCAAAAATGTTGCCTAGCACTTCACGAAGAATCAGGACAGATCCGCCTACCGGAATCTGCGCTTCGAAGAGCCATCGCAAGAGGTCCATGCCTGTGTGTCGTTCCTTCCCTCAAGAACCGCGATGGCTCCGGGGGTATACGACAGCGCAATGCCGCGGCGCCAATGGCTCGCCGCAGCAACAGCTGTACGTGCTTCTCTCATCCAGACTTTAACTGTCGGTACCGGAGTTCCACCGGTTCAACCGTCCGCCGGCTTCCTCCCGAAGGAAAACGCCGGCTCGCGGGTCGCGGACTATAACCGCCGGTTCGGACTTACACCGACCCCGGAGCACGTATGTGTGTTGTTATTCTGACACAACTGCCGGGGAACCCAAGCTATTCCCCCGCCGCGCCCGGTCCGCCGGGTCAGCGGCTCCCGGCCGCCCGCAGCCGTTCGATGGCCTGGGCCGGATCCGCGGCACCGTAGACGGCGGACCCCGCCACAAAGACGTTCGCTCCCGCTTCCGCGGCACGTACGATCGTCTCCTCGGTGATACCGCCGTCGACCTGCAGCGCCACCTCGACGCCGGAACCGTCGATGGCCGCACGTGCCCGCCGGATCTTGGGAAGCGTCAGGTCCAGGAAGGACTGCCCGCCGAAGCCCGGCTCCACGGTCATGATCAGCAGGAGGTCCAGTTCCTGGAGCATGTCCAGGTAGGGCTCCACGGGGGTGCCCGGACGCAGCGCCAGGCCTGCCTTGGCGCCGCGTGCCCGCAGTTCCCGCGCCAGTTTAATCGGAGCGATCGAGGCTTCGGCGTGGAACGTCACGGAGGCCACTCCGGCATCGGCGAAGGCCGGAGCCCAGCGGTCCGCGTCGGCGATCATCAGGTGGGCGTCCAGCGGCACCGGGCTGACGGCCTGGATGCGCTGCACCACGGGCAGCCCGATCGTCAGGTTGGGCACGAAGTGGTTGTCCATGACGTCCACGTGCACCGCATCGGCATTGCTGATGCGGCGCAGTTCGGCCTCGAGATTGGCGAAGTCAGCGGAAAGGATGCTCGGGTTGATGCAGCACTGGGCCATGGATTTCCTTCTCGTTCGTAGGTAGCTGTCAGTGCCCCAGTCTCGCTGAAACTCAAGCCTTCTTGTGAATGAGCGCCAGGAACATGGCGTCCGTCCGGTGCACATGCGGCCAGAGCTGGGCGGTGAATTCGTGTCCGGCCTCGAGGTGGCCGGTGAGGCTGACGGCGTCCAGCGCCGCGCCGGCGTCGAGCAGTTCCAGGTCGTCGCGTTTGCGCAGTACATCACTCACGACGACGGTCGTCTCCGCCGGGTGCGGCGAGCACGTCACATATGCCACGACGCCGCCCGGCTTGACGGCGTCCAGCGCAGACTTGAGCAGCTCGCGCTGCAGCGGGCCGAGGTCCGTGAGGTCCTTGGGCGTGCGCCGCCAGCGTGATTCGGGGCGCCGGCGCAGCGCACCGAGGCCGGTACAGGGCGCGTCGACCAGGACGCGGTCAAAGCTTTCCGCCATTTCGGTGCCAACCTCGCGGCCGTCGCCGGTCCGTACATGCCAGACCTCATGCGGCACCGCGGCCAGGGCCTGCCGGACCAGCTTCGCGCGGTGCGGTGCGGGTTCGTTGGCGAGCAGCGTAGCGCCCTGCTGCCGGGCGAGGGCAGCGAGGAGCGCGGCCTTGCCACCGGGGCCGGCGCACAGATCGAGCCAGCGTTCTCCCGACTTTTCAGTGTCAATAACGTCATTTCCCGTCCCGGCGACGCCGGAGCCGCCAGTGCCAAGATCGACGGTGGCCAGGGCGCGGGCGACCAGCTGCGAGCCGACGTCCTGCACCCGGGTGGTGCCTTCGCGCACCGAGGCGAGCCGGCCCAGGTCCCCGCCGCTGGAGAGCGCAGAGCCTTCCACGAGTTCCCCGGGCGTGGCACCGCCGTCGAGGGCCTCGTCGAGGCTGCCCAATCCGGGCAGCGCCACGAGGTTGACCACCGGTGCGGCATTGTCAGCCTCGAGGAGGTCACTGATGTCGCTGACCGGACGGCCGTGGGCCACGAGCGACTGCCTGAGCGCCCGAACAATCCATTCCGGGTGGGCATAGCGGATGGCGGCTTTTTTGGTTTCGTCCGACTCGTCGCTGAGCAAGAGCTCCAGCCACTCTTCGAGGTTGTGCGCCGAGACTTTGCGGAGCACAGCGTTGATGAGCGCCGAGGGCCCGGCGCCGATGACGGCGCGGGCGAGGCCCACGGTCTGGTCCAGGGCGGCGTGGGCCGGGACGCGCATGGCCACCAGCTGGTGGACGCCGATCCGGAGGGCGTCGAGAATGGCCGGATCCAGCTCTACCAGCGGCCGGTCCACGCAACGGGCCAGGATCGCGTCGTAGGTGCCCTGGCTTCGCAGGGCACCGTAGCTGAGTTCGGTGGCGAAGCCGGCGTCCCGTTTGTCCAGGCCGTGGTGCCGGATCCGGGCGGGCAGCACGAGGTTGGCGTAGGCGTCCTCGGAGGACACGGCACGCAGCACCTCGAAGGCCACGAGCCGGGCAGGATCCGCCCGGCGGGTGCGCTGTGAGGGTGCGTTTTCGGTGAAACCGCGCTGCGGACCGCGGTTGCGCTCCCGGCCCTGTGCGTTCCGCTGGCTGCCGGATCCTGCGCCCCCGCGCTGGGGGCCCCTGCCGCTGCCGCTAGTCCCGGACTCGCTCATTCGAATACCACGCTTTCAAGTGTTGCCTGTCCGCGCACCCAATCAGCGGCGGTCATCATTTTCTTGCCCGAGGGCTGGACACGGGTGAGTTCCACCGGGTGCGAACCGGTTCCCACCAGGACGCTCTTGCCGTCCAGAGCCAGCCGTCCGGGCTGCAGGGCCCCGGCCTCGGGCCGGAGCAGCACCGGCTCCAGTTTGATCCGCTGACTGTCCACGGTGGTCCACGCACCGGGCTCGGGAGTAACTCCGCGCGCCCGCCGCCCGATCGCGAGGGCCGGCTGGCGCCAGTCGAGCCGGCCGTCCTCGAGGGTGAGTTTGGGGGCGAGGCTGACGTCGCCCCGCTGCGGCACCGCGGCGGCCTTGCCGGCGTCGACGGCGGACAGCGTCTGGGTGAGCAGGACGGCGCCGCTGTGGGACAGCCGCTCGAGCAGCGCGCCGGCGGAGTCGCCGGGGCGGACCGCTTCGGTCAGGGTGCCGAACACGGGGCCGGTGTCCAGCCCTTCCTCAAGCAGGAAGGTGACGGCGCCGGTGACGTCGTCGCCGGCCATGAGCGCCCGCTGCACGGGCGCCGCTCCGCGCCAGGCCGGCAGCAGGGAGAAGTGCAGATTGATCCAGCCGTGGCGTGGCAGGTCCAGGGCTGCGCGGGGAATGAGTCCACCGTACGCCACGATCGCGGCGACGTCCGGGGCGGCGGCGGCGATCCTTGCGGTGATCTCCGCGTTGACTTTGACGGCATGGATGATCTCGATGCCCAGTTCGGCGGCCCGGGCGGCGACCGGCGACGGCGTCAGGACGCGTTTACGGCCGAGCGGCGCGTCCGGCCGGGTCATGACGGCGACGACGTCGAACCCGGCGTCGATGAGGGCGTCCAGGGACGGCACGGCGACGGCCGGCGTCCCCGCGAAAAGAACCCTCACTGGCTGTTTCCGAAAGGACCTGCCCCGACGCCGGGGCCGCCGAAACTGGAGCCGACGGTCTTGGCGCGCTTCGCCGTCGTCTGCTCTGTGACGGCGCCGTAGCTGGCGTTCCGGATGGCGCGCAGGGCGCTCTTCCGGTCCTCGCCGTCGAGCCGGTCGGTGAAGAGAATGCCGTCGAGGTGGTCGGTCTCGTGCTGGAAGCAGCGGGCCAGCATGCCCTCCCCCTCGATGCTGATGGGGTTGCCGTGCAGGTCGACGCCCGTGACCCGGGTGTGCCGGTGCCGTCGGACCGGGAAACCCAGGCCGGGAATGGAGAGGCAGCCCTCCACCTCGTGCGGCTGGAAATCCTCGCTGTTTTCGAGAACCGGGTTGATGATGTGTCCCTCGACGCCGCCGATGCGGTAGGTGAAAACGCGCTGGCTGACGCCGACCTGAGGTGCCGCCAGGCCTGCGCCCTCGACGTCTTCCATGGTCTCGGTCATGTCGGCAACGAGCTTCGCCAGCTCAGGCCCGAACTCCGTCACGGGATCGGCAACTGTGCGCAGCACAGGATCCCCGATGATGCGGATATTCAAAATGGCCATGTGCAATCGGTCCTTACGGTGGGCGGCGACGGGATCCAACCAGTTTAGTTGCACCAGCCCACTTCGGGTTCAGCGGGACGGCTCGGCTTCCGTGTGCGGGGCACTGACGTAGGCGGCAGCACGTCCTGAATCTGTTTTAGGCGGGCGATCTGGCGCCGGAGATGCCCGTCAGGCACGGGGTCGGTTTCGTGTCGGACCCCCTTAGTAATGTGGAGTTATGGAAACCGTCGGGGAATTCATTCCTTTCCAGGACACGGATCCGGGCCCGGCCCGGGCCGGGGTCCGGGCCGGGCCCCGTGGCGCCTCCCTGGACCAACAGCCCGGCGTGGACAGCGCCCTTGCGGTGCTCCGGGATGTCGCTTCAACGGCGGTGGCCGACGCGGGGTGCTGGGGATTCCGGACAGCGGCGGACTTCGCCGGGCAGGTGGAAGAGCTCTCCCGGACCGTGGAGTATCTGCAACTCGTGGCGGCCGCCGCCGTGGACCGGACCCGGAAGCAGCCCGCCTCCGCGGTGAAAGGCACCACATCGTGGACCACCGGCTGGCGCGACACCCCGGCAGATACGGAGGTCGCCAAAGTTACCGGTGTTGCTGGTGTTGCCGGTGTTGCTGGTGTTGCCGGTGTTGCTGGTGTTGCCGGTGTTGCTGGTGACGACGGCTACCGGAACACCACCGAGTTCCTCCGGGCGCGGCTGCGGATCAGCGCCTCCGAGGCACGCCGC
>NZ_JAXCID010000031.1:0-51132 GCF_035985125.1 Arthrobacter sp. CG_A4
TGCCACAACCTGCTCAAACTCTTCAGCTACCGGACCCAAACCGCCTGACCACCCCGGGGACGCGGCCACGGGATCGAAGCGGCAGGACCCGAACCCCACCCCACAGGGGCCTTCCAGGCTTCCTATCGCGAAAATGCCAGGAGGCCGGGCCCCCTTCCAGAAAGGAGACCCGGCCTCCGCGCCGTCACGACGCAAACCTGCGGAACCGGCGAACCGCTACCGACCCACGCACCTAGGAAACCGGCTCTACAGCTTGCCGAATTCTTCCTTGACCGCCTTGTAGGTGTTGTCATCCTGGAACTCGTAGATGCCGACGTAGGCTTCCGTGGGGTCCCCGGCGTCGGAGAACGTTACGGGGCCGGACTGGCCGTCGTAGTCGATGTCCTTGCCGTTGCGGAGCAGGGTGACGCAGGACGGGAAGGTGTTGCACTTCTCGCCGACTTCGGAGACCGCCTTGAGCTGCTTGGCGATGTCCACACCCTTGGTGCTCTTGGCAGCCTCGGAGGCCAGTGCGATCAGGTTCACGGCGTCGTAGGACTCGCCGGAGTAGCTGTAGTCCTTCAGCGCGGGATCGATCGCCAGCAGCTTCTTCTTGAAGTCATCCTTGGCGAAGGTGCCCGGGATGGTGCCCTGGGCGCCCTTCAGGGTTCCTGCCGTGAAGTCCTTGCTGTAATCGGACATGTTGCCGTCCACGAGGAAGAGCTGCGTGGGCTTGATGCCCTTGCCCGTCATCAGCGGAACGATGCTCTTGGCCTGGTCGAAGGTGATCAGGGCAATGGCGTCCGGCTTGGCCGCAATGACCTTGTCAACCTGGCTGCTGAACTGGGAATCACCTTCGTTGAAGAGTTCCTCTGCGACAACCTTGCCGCCTGCTGACTCAAACGCCGACTTCACGTTCTTTGCAAGGCCGGTTCCGTAGGCGTCGTTCAGGACGATCATGCCAACGGTCTGGGCGCCACAGGTAGCCATGTAGTTTCCGAGGACCTTGCCCTGAAGAACGTCCGAGGGTGCGGTGCGCCAGTAGAGGCCCTTGTCGTCCCAGGCGGTAAAGTCCGGCGAGGTGTTGGCCGGGGAGAACTGGATGACGCCGGCGCCGGTGATCTGGCTGATCACGGTCTTGGAGACGCCCGATGAGGCGGCACCCACGATTGCGCTGACACCTGAGCCAAGCAGTGCCGTGGTGGACTGGGTGGCGATATCGGTCTTGGTGTCACCGGAGTCGCGGTGCGTGACCTCAACAGGCTTGCCCAGCACGCCGCCGGCATCATTGACTTCCTTGATGCCAAGGTTGACGCCAGCGATTTCGGGCGGGCCGAGGAAGGCAAGCGACCCGGTGGTCGGCAGAAGCGAGCCGATCTTCAGCGCGGTGGGGGTGGTTGTGGTGGCGGCCGGGACAGGACCGGCGTTGCCGGCGGCCTGGGTGCTGGCTCCGGCGCCGGCACCGGGGGCCGGGCAGGCGATGCCCGCTGCCTTGACGGTGGCGGATCCTGTCGACGTCGGGGTGGACGTGCCACCACAAGCCGTAGCCAGAAGGGCGACGCCGATGCTAAGCGCTGTCAGCTTAGCGATGCGGGGCGCCACCTGGGGGAATGAAGTCATTGACAATCTCCTCGATCTAAAGGTGCGAACGGCCTTTGATGCGAATGATCAGGTGTTCCTGAGTTACCTTCAAGCTATTGCAAATCCGCCCCGAACGTAAGTGACTACGGTCACATCCTTATAACAGTCGTTGCATAGAGGAAATCTAGTCGGCGCGGTTGGGGGTCGACGACGGCGCCTGCCCTCGGGGTCAGGTCCCGTCGGTGTCGGGCTGGACAAGTGGCGGGCTCGACAACAGGCGGAGCCCGCCGGTGATCGAGTTGTGAAAGTGCTTCACGCCGGTGACGTGCTGGCGCACGTTGTGTTCTGCTCTCCGGGTGCGGACCTCGTGGCTGCGGATGGATTCACCGACCAGCCCTGTCAGGGCACGGTTGTTGGGGTTCCGGCCGGCTCCAGTGCGCAGGATCGCGGCGGTGCCATGGGCTGCCCGGGCCCAGTTTGCAGCGAACAGGCGGGGCGGTGCTCGGACTGGATGAACCGGGGCGTGGTGGGCCGGACGTGCCGGGTTGGCGTACATGTCGAGTGCGAGGCGTAGCCGAGCCGCTGGGGCGGGGGCTTCGGCGGGGTGTCTGCGGGACGTGGCCCTGTCCGGACGCAGGTCCATACTCTGGTGCTGCCGCAGGACAGAGTAAAGGCCCCCGATTCCCCTGGAGCTAAGGGAGAATCGGGGGCCTCTCCTCGTGTGCTGTGAGGTGTGGCATTTCATTGAGTCATATTCGCTCCGAAGCCTCTCACTTGGCGCCGGAGCTGTCTGTCGCAACCTCGGCATTGGGGGTCCTGGCGTAGTCGGTGCTGACCTGGTACGCGTGCTGGTCGAGTATCAGTGCCTGCTGGTTGATGTCCCTCAGCTGGGCGTCGGAGAGTTTTTCCGCCTTGACAAGATCCAAGGTCTCCTGTTTGTCGCCGCCCACGGCCGTCACTTTCACCAGACCCGTGCCTGCCGAATAGAACTTCTGCTGGTGGCCTACCGCCGGTTCCAGCGGATTGTGCTCATCAATAACCAGCACATCGTCGTAGCACCCGGTGGGAACACACACCCGCTGATTCTCCTGAACCGCGCCCCCGCAGTCCAGGAAATTCACCGCAGGCGCATGAGCCTGCACGTAACTCGGCGTGCCGGCCCGGGGGGCGGCCGGCATCGCTATCCCCGCCTGGGCTCCGGACAAGCCGCTGAGAAAGGTGGCAGGCGCGCCGGTGAATTCGCCGTTTTCGAATTCTTCAGGATATTCCCCGAAGAGCCAGACGACTCCACGATCCGTCTGGGCGAAAAAAGCCAATTCGGATTCCACCAGCTCTCCATCGGCGTAGTCGCGGTCCCACATCACCTGGGTTTTGACGCCGTCTATCAACTTGGTAAGTCCGGTCACAGAGTGGGTCACGGTGCGCGCAGTAGTGCCTTCCGCGCCGATCACCGTGCCCGTCGTCGTGTACTGCATGCCGGGCGTCAGCGGAAACCACTTGTTGTCTATCGTCGGTGACGCCGGGAAGGCGCTGCGGTCGAAGGTGAGGGCGGTCCCTGGCCCGCAGAGCCCTGCGAGCACCGGCGCCACCGTTGGCGTGGGCGTGGGCGTCGGTGTGGCAGTGGCAGTGGCCGGGGGCGGGGCCGGTGTGGCAGTGGCCGGGGCCGCGTTTGGTGCGGTACAGGACGCCACCGTGGACATTGTCAGTCCCAGTATGAGAGCGGAACCCAGCGCGTTTAGTCGTTCGTGTGAGCGGAACATCTAAGTAGCCTTTCGCTGTTGGAATGTTGTGGCTTCCAGCGGCTGACCCGGCAACGTTATGGAGCCGATCTGCAGGGCAACGCTGGCGAACCGCACCTCTGCCGAGCTGAACGAAATCACTCGAACGGCACGCGGATTGCGATCTCACGGGGTGATCACCGGGGAAAGGATATGAAGGTGGGTTCAGCCTCCTCCCCTCAACATGAGACCGCTGCCAATTCCGGACCGGCTTAGCCTGAATGATGGCCTTCTTCCGGCCGTTTGAGAAGCCCGCTGCCGCGAAAGTTTGGCCAGAGCCGGACCCTATCGGCCTGACGGGCCGCCGGCCTGTCCACATTGAGACGCCGACAAGGGTATGGCCGTCACGGAATCCGTGACGGCCGTTGGTGCCCCAGGTGGGACTCGAACCCACAACACGCGGATTTTAAGTCCGCTGCCTCTGCCAATTGGGCTACTGGGGCGCCCGGTCAATGCTATCCCGTCGCGCTGCCCCGTCCGCCACAACCGGCGGCGTGCCGAACGGCCCGGCGTAGCGGAAGGTCCCGCTCACGCCGCCGGGCCAGACGGCCAGCGGAAGCAGCTGGAAGTGTGGACCCCAGGCAGGGTCCGGGGCCTCGACGCCGAGCGAGGTGGACGCCACGAAGCCGAAGCGCGCGTAGTACTCCGGACTGCCCAGCAGCCCGATCCCCCGCTCCCGCGCGGCGTTGGCCCGGCCAATCATTTCCTTCATAAGTGCGGATCCAATGCCGTGGCGCTGCAGCCGCGGCACCACTCCGAGGGGGCCGAGCCCCAGCAGCGCCAGCTCGCCCGCCCAGCCGCGGGTGCTGATCACGTGCCCGACAATCTCGCCGTCGAGTTCCGCCACGAGGCTGAGCCCGGGCAGGTAGTCCCCGCACTCGAAAAGCCGGGCGAGGAGCTCAACCTCCTCCGGCTGGCCCTCGACGGGCAGTCCGGTGACAGGCGAGACGGCAAACGCCGCGGCGGTCAGGGCCAGGATGGCGGGCCGGTCCGCGGGCTGTTCGTTGCGCAGCACGAGCTCCGGTGCCGGCGTGTGCCCGCCACTGGCGCCTACCAGTTCGTGCAGCACCTCCAGCGCGCGGTCGGCATCAACCACGGGAACCAGCAGGTGGTCGTGGTGAAAGCCGGCCAGGACGTTGCAGCTGATCCTGGCCTCGGTCAGGGCGCCGCTGACCGCAGCGGTCAGGCCCACCGCTTCGAGGGAGGAATGCGCCTGGAGGGTGATCCAGGCCCCGACGAAGTCATAGGACAGCCCCAGGCTGTCCGCTTCGTCCCGCGGCAGCACGACCGTGAGCCCCTCGGCCTCACGGACGGCGGCTTCGATGGCTCCGGTCAGGGGTCTGCCGGCCGGCCACACGACATAGACGAATTCGCCGTCGCGGAGCTCGGGTCGCATACTGGCCAGCAGAGTGTGGAGGTCCTTTTCAGCTGTCATGGAGCCAGTCTATTCGCGGACCCGACGCCGGGCGCCGGACTCCCCGGGAACGACGCCGGGCGTCCGACTTCCCGGGAACGACGACGGCGGCCGTTCCCCCGGAAGGGAACGGCCGCCGTCGAATACTGTTGCGGGCTACTTGGAGTCGGCCGGGACAGCTTCTTTGGTCTCAGCCCTGGCAGCCTCGGCGGCCGGCCTCGGAGCCGGAGAGGCGGCCGGAACCGCGGCCGGCTTCGGAGCCGGAGTCGCGGCGGAGACGAACGCACCGCGCGGGTTGTCCAGGTCGATCAGCTGGGTGGTGTCGCGTCCCAGGAAAAGGGCCCAGAACCAGCCGGACACAACGCGGATCTTCCGCTCAAAGGTGGGCATGGCCAGGCCGTGGTAGCCGCGGTGCGCGAGCCAGGCGAGGGGACCCTTGAGGCCGATGCGGCCGATCAGGCTGATGTTGGCCACCCCCTTCCATTCGCCGAAGCCTGCGACGGCGCCCAGGTTCTTGTGCTTGTAGTCCTTGAGCGGCTTGTCCCAGCGGGAGGCCCACAGGTTCTTGGCGAGGCGCTTGGACTGGCGCAGGGCATGCTGGGCGTTCGGGACGCAGGTACCGTCCGGCAGGCCGCTGCCCGTGATATCCGGTACGGCCGCAATGTCTCCGGCGGCCCAAGCGTTCTCGACGATGCCTTCGTCCCCGGCGATGCGCAGGTCCGGGAGGACCCGGACCCGTCCGCGGGGCTCGAGCGGGAAGTCGGTGGAGCGGATCATCGGGTTCGCCTGCACGCCGGCGGTCCAGACCAGCGTGTCCGCCTCGAATTCCTGCGCCGGGGTCTTGTCCGGCAGGTTGATCAGCTTCAGGGACCCTTCGGCGTTGTCCAGCGAGGTGTTGAGCAGAACCTCGATGCCGCGGCTGCGGAGGTGCTCCACCACCCATTCGGCCTGCGCAGCGGTGACCTCGGGCATGATCCGGCCCATGGCCTCGACCAGGACGAAGCGGACTTCCTCCTGCTGGATGCGCGGGTTCTTCTTGACCGCGGCCCGGGCCAGGTCTTCCATTTCAGTGATGCACTCGATGCCGGCGAAGCCGCCGCCGACGACGACGAATGTCAAGGCGCGGGCGCGGGCCACCGGGTCCGCCATAAGCGAGCCGGCTTCAATCCGCTCGAGGACACCGTTGCGCAGGGCGACGGCTTCCTCAATGGTCTTGAGGCCGATGCCCTTGTCCGCGAGTCCCTTGATCGGGAAGGTGCGGGTGATCGCGCCAGCGGCCACCACGACGTCGAAATACGGAACTTCAAAGTTCTCGCCGCCGTCGGCCGGGGCAACCACGGCCGTGCGGTTGGCGTGGTCGATCGAGGTAACGCGGCCCTGGATGAGTTCCGTCTGCGTGAGGTGCTTGCGGTGCGATACGACAGCGTGGCGCGCCTCGATGTTGCCGCCGGCAACTTCGGGAAGGAAAGGCTGGTACGTCATGTAGGGCAGGGGATCCACGACGGTGACGATGCCGCCGGCGTTCGCGATCTTCTTCTGCAGTTTGAGGGCCACGTACAGGCCGACGTACCCGCCGCCGACGACGAGTACCCTGGGACGGTCCTGGAGCTGGGGTGAGGATGCCATCCCCCAAGAATACCGTAGTTTGTGAAAAACTTCACTAACTAGGGTTTGCCGTCTGGGTCCACCGCATCCAGGACTCCTGTTTCGGGCCCGCCGGGGCCGTCCGGCCCCCCCGTCGGTGGCGTCCGGCCGGCCCGCCGAAGCTGGAAACCGGCAGTCCCCAGGATGCCCAGGAACAGCCCGCCGAAACCCAGGACGACCATCGCCGGGACGGCGCTGTCCAGCTGCGAGGGCGGCTCTGCCACCGGCACGGTGGCCTCCGGCAGCGCCGGCGCGGCACTGGACGGGGTGGCCGCGGGTGCGGCCGGCGGCGTCACCGGGTTTCCGCGCCGGTGGACCCGGACCCAGTCCGAAATCGAGCCCAGCGGGTTGGCCTTGGTGTCAGGGACATCGGCCTTGAGGGCTGCCTCGGCGTTGAGGATCCCGAAGCCGTACAGCGGGTCCTTCCCCGGCGCCCCGGCGTCCCTTGTGGTGCTGACAATCCGGTTGATGACCTGGCTCGCCGTCATCTCCGGCCATTTGGAGCGGATCAGGGCGGCAACGCCGGCGACGATCGGCGTGGCTCCCGAGGTGCCGGCCCATTCGGCGTAGCCGCCGGCGGGCATGCCCCCGATGAGGTTTTCCGCGGGGGCCGCCACGCCGATGCTGATGCCCTGGGAGGACGAGTCGATGCTGGCAGCCCCCTTGCGGTCCAGCCCGGCGACGGTCAGCACACCGGGAATGGTGGCCGGCGCCCCCACCTGCACATTGCCGCCCACCCGGTTTCCCGCGGCGGCGACAATCACCACGTCCTTCTGTTCGGCGTACAGGAAGGCCGCGTCCCAGCTCTGCGGCCACTCCGGGGAGGTGCTGCCGAGCGAGATGTTAATGACGCGGGCACCATTGTCCACGGCCCAGCGGACCGCCTGCGGAATCTGGTCCTGATCGCTCTTGCCGCCGGGGTTGGCCGAACCGAGCCAGGTGGAGACGGACAGCAGTTGGGCCTCCGGCGCCACGCCTACGATCCCGTCCGGGCCGACGGCGGGACCGGGGGCGGCGCTGGGGGTGGCACTGGGGGTGGCACCGGGGCCGGGACTGGCGGTAGGACTGGGGCTGGGGGGCTGGTGGCCGCGGCCGGCAAGCATTGTGGCCACCAGGGTCCCGTGCTCGGGTCTGGCGCCGATGCTTTTCTGGCCGTCCGGGCTGCCGGCTCCCGAGATGTCGACTCCCCCGGCCATCACACCGGCCAGGTCAGGGTGTTTGCCGTCCACTCCGCTGTCGATCACGGCGACCTTGACGTTGGCTCCCTTGGAGACTTCCCAGGCCTTGGCGATGCCATACTCGGCCAGCCAGTATTCTTTGTCGCGCCAGCCGTCCGCGTGGGCGGCGGGGGCAGCAGTCAGCGCTGCCGAAAGGCTGCCTGCAGCCAGGGCTAAGGCCATCATCGCGGAGGCGGTCCGGCGGGGCCGGGCTGTTGCTCTGGTCATTCGGGTCCTATCGGCGGTATGGCTGGTGGGCTGGCGCCGCGGTGGGGCAGCGGCAAGGATGGTTGGTTCCGCTCGATCGAGCTGATGCTGCTGGTTGATGCGGCTGGCTGGTGCTGCTAGCTAATACTCAGGGCAATGCCGTCCAGAATATCGTGTTCGCTGGTGACTGCCGTGGTGATCCTGCCTTCCGTGACCTCGGCCAGTCGTTCCAGCACGCGCCGCCAGACGAGTCCTCCTGCCCCGATCACGTCCACACGGCCCGGGTGCATGTAGGGCAGGGCCGCCCGTTCTGCGCGGGACATTTCGAGCAGCTCGGTGCAGGCGCGCCGTACGTGTTCCAGCGGCAGCTCCGTGCCGTGAATGGCCTGCGGCAAGTATTCCGGCAGGTCCAGGGCGTGCGCGGTGATGGTGGTGACGGAGCCTGCCACACCAACGACGGCGGTGGTCCGGTCCAGGGGGACGGTCTTCGCCGCCTCGCTGATGGCGGCGTCGACGTCGGCCTCCGCCGCGGCGATCTGCGCCGCCGTCGGCGGGTCGTCGCGCAGGTGCCGTTCGGTCATCCGGACGCAGCCGACATCGACGGAGAAGGCGGCCGTAACACCGTCGGCGTTGCCCAGGACGAATTCGGTGCTGCCGCCGCCGAGGTCCACCACGAGCACCGGGTCCTGTCCGCGGGACGGCAGCACGCTGCCCGCGCCGGCGAAGGACAGGGCTGCTTCCTCGTCCCCGGTGATGACCTCGGGTTCGACGCCGAGAAGTTCGCGGACGCCGTCAATGAAGACCTGCCGGTTGCGCGCGTCCCGGGTGGCCGAGGTAGCCACGAAGCGGACCTTGCGGGCGCCGTGTCGGCGGATCAGCTCCGCGAAGTCGGCCGTCGCCGCCAGGGTGCGGTCCAGGGCCTCCTGCGCGAACTCTCCGGTGGCATCGACGCCCTGGCCAAGCCGGACCACCCGCATTTCGCGGACGATGTCCGTCAGCCGCGGCGTTGCCCCGGGCTGGACGTCGGCGATCAGCAGCCTGATGGAGTTGGTGCCGCAGTCGATCGCGGCCACACGGCTCATTGGCCGGCTCCGGCGGCTTCGGTTTTGGCGGTCGCGGTTTTGGCGGTCGCGGTTTTGGGGGTCGTGCTTCCGGCGTCCATGCCGTCGGCGGCCGCGGTGCGGGACGTCCGGACCGGGGCCGGCCGGCCCACGATCTCCGGCAGGCCCTGCGGTCCGTGCCTGCTGAGGTCCTGCGAGGGAACGTTTCCGCCGGTGTCCCAGGCGCCGTCGCAATAACAGCGGTCCCTGGTCCACCATTCGCTGATGGCCTCGAGGGCCTCGTCGCCGAGCGGGTTGACGCCGGGTCCGGCCGCGAGGGTGTGGCCCACCAGAACGTGCAGGCATTTGACGCGGGTGGGCATTCCGCCGGCGGAGATGCCGTCGATCTCCGGCACGGCGCCGATCCCGGAGCGGGCGCCGATTTCGGCGCGGGACGCCAGGTAGGCCCCGTGCGCGGCGCGGTAATCGTCGGCCAGCGCGTCATCGCCGCCGAGCCGGACGTTCATCTCGTTCATCAGGCCTGCAGCCTCCAGCCGGGATACGGCGGAGGTGATGACCGGGTGGGTCAGGTAAAACACCGTGGGGAAGGGTGTCCCGTTGCCGAGCCGCGGCGAGGTGGCCGCCACCAGCGGGTTGCCGCAGAGGCAGCGGGCCGGGATCTCGACGACGTCGCGCACCGGTCGGCCGAGCTGTCGGCTCAGGACGTCGAGGTCGTGCGGCGAGGGCCGGCGGGACTCCGCCGGCGTCCCTGCCGTGCCCGCTGCCGCGGGATCCCCTGCGGCTGGGCTCTCGTCCACTGGGTTCTCGTGCACTGGGTTCTCGTCCACTGGCGCGGCGCCTTCCTGCCCTGTATGGAGTGTCCGGCGGACAGTCCTGCGGCGGGCGCCGCGTCTTAGTCTGTTGCCGAACGCCGGATGGAGTCCCAGAGGGAGTCCACCCACGGCAGCTCGGCCGGGTCCTGTGCGGACCCAGCCCCGGCCGCGCCATCGGGCTGTCCGGCGGGAAGATCGCTGCCGAAGACCCAATAGCCCGTCTCTCCGGGCATAACCATGTTAATCCGGTCGCGGGCCTGCTGCTTCACGTAGTTCGGATCCTGCCAGCGGGAGACCTGGCGTAACAAGTCTGTCTGCTTCGACTGTTCAGCGGAGATATCCGCCTGCAGCCCGGCGATTTCGGCGCGCTTCTCGAAGAAAATCTTCACCGTGGGGGCCAGCATGATGGTGATGGCAATCATGACGACGAGCAGGGCCAGCATGCGGCCCGAGAACGCCTTGGCGGGGACAGGACCGAGGTTTTCTTCCGCCCCGGCGGAGTCCTTGGCCCGGGTGGCGGTGCCGGGCAGGGACGTGCCCTGCCTGGACGTGCCGGGCTTGCCCGGTGCCGCCTTGCCGGCGGCATGGGAGTCGGCGGAGGCTGTGCCGGCCGCGGTCGTGGCCGGACCCAGCCGGGCTCCGGCCGGGGTGCCCGGCGTGCCACGCGGGACGCCGAAGTCAGCCAGGATGACGTCGCCGCCGTCGCCCGTGCCGGAATGCTTCCGGGCCGCTGGCGTCGCCCGGGGAACCTTGGGTCGGCGGGTAGCCATGTCACTCCTGTCATGCCCGGCCCCTGCCGGGCTGGCGTGCTGCTTTCCTGCTGACAACCGCGGCCTTGACCGGCGTTACCGGCCGGGGTCAACCGTCGCCAGCTGCGGAGGGGCCGCAAACGGAACCGGCGGCCATGGTCCTTCAACCATAGCCACCGGTTCGTCGTTTGTGCGGCTGCTAGCCCTTGAAACGCGGGAAAGCGCTCCGGCCGGCGTAGCGTGCGGCGTCGTCGAGTTCCTCTTCGATGCGCAGCAGCTGGTTGTACTTGGCGACGCGCTCGGAACGGGCCGGGGCGCCGGTCTTGATCTGGCCGGCGTTGGTGGCAACGGCGATGTCGGCGATCGTGGTGTCCTCGGTCTCGCCGGAGCGGTGCGAAGTGATGGTCGTGTAGCCGGCGCGCTGGGCGAGGGACACGGCGTCCAGGGTCTCGGTCAGGGAACCGATCTGGTTGACCTTCACGAGCAGCGAGTTGGCGGTGCGGGAGTCGATGCCGGTCTGGAGCCGCTCCGGATTCGTCACGAAGAGGTCGTCGCCGACGATCTGGACCTTGTCGCCGATGGCGTCGGTGAGGGTCTTCCAGCCGTCCCAGTCGTTCTCGTCCAGCGGGTCCTCAATGGACACCAGCGGGTAGTCGGCGACCAGCTCGGCGTAGTAGGCGCTCATCTCGGCGGAGCTGAGGGCCTTGCCTTCGAACTGGTAGGCGCCGTCGGTGAAGAACTCCGATGAGGCAACGTCCAGGGCCAGGGCGATGTCCTTGCCCGGGGTGTAGCCGGCATTCCTGATGGCTTCCTGGATGAGGTCCAGGGCCGCCCGGTTGGACGGCAGGTTCGGCGCGAAGCCGCCCTCGTCGCCGAGACCGGTGGACAAGCCCTTGGCCTGCAGCACCGCCTTGAGCGCGTGGTAGACCTCTACGCCCCAGCGCAGGCCCTCGGAGAAGGTCTCGGCGCCGAGCGGGACAACCATGAACTCCTGGATGTCGACGTCGGAGTCGGCGTGCGAGCCGCCGTTGAGGATGTTCATCAGGGGCACCGGCAGGACATGAGCGTTCGGGCCGCCCAGGTACTTGTAGAGCGGCAGGTCGGCGGAGGCCGCTGCGGCGTTGGCGACGGCCAGGGACACGCCCAGGATCGCGTTGGCGCCGAGCTTGCTCTTGTTGGCGGTGCCGTCCAGATCGATCATCGACTGGTCGATGCTGCGCTGGTCCGTGGCGTCGAAGCCGATGAGCGCCGGGGCAATCTGGTCAATGACGGCGTCGACGGCTTTCTGGACCCCCTTGCCAAGGTAGCGGCCCTTGTCGCCGTCGCGGAGTTCAACGGCCTCGTGCTCGCCGGTGGAGGCTCCGGAGGGAACTGCCGCCCGGCCGATCTGGCCGTCCGAGAGCAGGACTTCAACTTCTACGGTGGGGTTGCCACGGGAATCGAGGATCTCGCGGGCGTGGATGGCATCGATAAGCGCCATGGATAGGCTCCTTTTAGGTGAAGCGATCTGCTGGGAATCTGAATGGAAATCAAGCTGGGAATCAAGCTGAAAAACCGACGTCCTCGTCGCTACCCAGCCTAGTCGAGAGTGGGATCAGTTACAGAAACCTATCCGGTACACGGACGTCACCGTCGCCGGATATACCGGACGACGGCGTAGGCGGGCTTTCCTGGAAGCGGCGGATCGCACCGCGCAGGGCGCGTTCGGCGTCGAGCCCGTCCTCCCGGGCTGCTGCGGCGATGCCGAAGAGAAAATTGCCGAGTTCCTCTTCGGTAGACGGTATCCCGACGGCGGTTTCCCTGCCGGCCGCCGGGAGGCCGGCGCGTTCTGCCCGGTCCAGGAGTTTCTGGGCCCGGGCCAGGGCGGGCAGCGCCGCAGGAACGCCCTCAAAGGTGTCACCGCGGTGGCCGGTTCCGGCGTGGGGCGCCCCGGAGTGCAGGACCTTCTCGGCGCGCTTGACAGCGTCCCAGGTCCGGACGATCTCCTCGACCGTCGCCGGGAAGGAATCCTGCAGCGTTCCGTCGGGGCGGAAGACGTGCGGGTTGCGCCGGACCATCTTCGCGGACAGGCCGGTGGCGACGTCGCCGAGGTCAAAGGCGCTGCGCTCCTCGGCGAGCCGGGCATGGAGGACCACCTGAAGCAGGACGTCGCCCAACTCGGCCTTCAGCTCGGCGTCACCACCGGCCGTCTCAATGGTTTCCGCCACCTCATAGGCCTCCTCGAGGAGGTACTCCACGAGGGATTCATGGGTGAGGGCGCCCATCCAGGGGCAGTGCTCGCGCAGTGCGGCGATCGTTTCGACCAGCTCTGCCAGCTGCCCCTGGACGGGTGGGATGTCCTCGTTAGCCAAGGTCGGCGTAGGCCTCGTTGATGTATTCGACAAGTGCTTCCTTCTCCTCGAGCGGCAGGAAGGCGGCCTCGGCGGCGTTGAGCGTCAGCTCCAGCAGATCGTCGAGATCGTAGTCGAAGGTCTCCACCAGCAGTTCGAACTCGTCCGTCAGCGTCACCCCGCTCATGAGCCGGTTGTCCGTGTTGATGGTGACGTTGAAGCCGAGCTGGTAGAGCATGTCCAGCGGGTGGCTTTCGATTCCCTCGCCGAAGCCCGCGACGGCGCCGGTCTGCAGGTTGGAAGAGGGGCAGATCTCCAGGGCGATGCCGCGGTCGCGCACCCAGCTGGCGAGCTCACCCAGGGTCACCAAACCGATGCTGTCGTTGACCTCGTCGCTGCTGTCGTCGAGTTCGGCAGCCCCTTCGTCGTCGTCGAATTCAACGGTGACGTCCTCGGCGATCCGGACGCCGTGGCCGAGCCGCAGGGCACGGCCGTCGACGAGGGCGGACTGGATGCTTTCCAGGCCGGCGGCCTCACCCGCGTGGACGGTGGCCGGGAAGTTGTGCTGGGCCAGGTAGGTGAAGGCGTCCTTGAAGCGTGCGGGCAGGAAGCCGTCCTCGGCACCTGCGATGTCAAAGCCGACGGCGCCGTTGTTGCGGTGGCGGACCGCTAGTTCGGCGATCTCCTGGCCGCGGTCGGCGTGGCGCATGGCCGTGATCAGCTGGCCGACCTGGATATCGCGGCCGGTCTCGGCGACGGCGTCCACGCCGGCTTCGAGGCCCGCCTGCACCGCTTCGACCACTTCGTCCAGGCTCAGGCCCTGCTGCAGGTGCTGCTCGGGGGCCCAGCGGACTTCGCCGTAAATGACGCCGTCGTCGGCCAGGTCCTCCACGAACTCCTTGGCGACGCGGAACAACCCGTCCTTGGTCTGCATCACGGCGATGGTGTGGTCGAACGTTTCGAGGTAGCGGACCAGGGACCCTGAGTCGGCTGACTCGCGGAACCACTCCCCCAGCGCGACGGGGTCCGTCGAGGGCAGGGTGTGTCCCGCGGCCTCGGCAAGTTCAATGATGGTGGCCGGACGAAGTCCGCCGTCCAGGTGGTCGTGAAGGGAAACCTTGGGGAGGCCCTTCAGGTCAAAGTCGAGGTCAGGGGCAGCGTCAGGAATAGTCTCAGTCACGTTCCAACCTTAGGGTCGGAGGGCGTGCAATGCCAGCCAGAGAAATGCCCGATCGGGATTTGCCCGAAGAGCGGACTCAGGCGTCGGCGTCGGCCTGGGCCGGCACGGGCGGGTGCAACGGCGCGGACGAATGCGCCGGTGCCGGCGAATGTGCGGCCGCCGGTGCGGGCGCCGGCTCGGGGTGCGCCCCGGAGTGGGCGGCCTTCGCGTCGGAGGCGTGCCCGGCGGCCCGGCTGGTGGCCGCGGCGGCGCCGCGGGTGTCGCGCCAGCGGTGCAGCCAGGTCAGCAGGTGGTCGATCACGATGCCGAGCACGATGGCGAAGGCGACGGCGATCCCGACGCCGAGCAGGGGGTGTTCGTGGACCCAGTTCCCGGCCAGGATGCCGATGCCCGCCGAGTAGGCCACCCAGGTGATGGAGGCAAAGAAGTCCAGGACGATGAAGCGCCGCCGGGGGTAGCCGGTGGTGCCGGCAATCCAGTTGACGGCTACGCGCCCCACCGGAATATAGCGGGCCGTGAAGATCAGCATTGCGCCGCGTTTGTCGAGCTCGTAACGGGCCCAGTGCAGGGTCTTTTGAACCTTGGGTTTGCGCATCCAGCGGAAGCGCTCGACGCCGACGTGCCGGCCCAGCAGGTAGGCCATATTGTCACCGGCGATGGCCCCAAGGGCGCCGGCGGCCATGACCAGCCACATATTGGGTTCCCCGGACGTCACCGAGAGGGCGCCCAGGGCGACGATCAGGGTTTCGCTCGGCAGAATGGGCACGAAGCCGTCAATGAAGCAAAAGACCAGGAGAACCGGATAAATCCACCATTGTCCCGCGGCATGGAGGATAGCCTCATTGATGAATTCCACGCGGGGAGTGCTCCTAGGGAAGTGTCGGTAAGCGCTCTTCAGTGTCCCACGGCCGGGAAGTATCCGCTACGTTCCGGCCGCGGAATTCAGTCCGCTTTTAGGGCTCCGACGGCGGGACGGGCTCCGTGTCCTGCGGGAGCTTCCCGCGCACCCTGCTGATGACAAGGTCCAGCGCGATGCCCAGGCCAATCGCGCACACGACAGCGACGATGACGCCCAGCAGATGGTTCTCCTCGAACCACTGGCCGAAGAAAAGCCCGATCGCCACGGAGTAGCTCGCCCAGAGCACCGCCGAGAGCACCGTCAGCCCCACGAACCGGGCCCGCGGGTAGTGCGTGGCGCCGGCCGTCAGGTTGACCGCAACCCGGCCGACCGGCACGAACCGGGCCACGAGGATCAGCGACGCCGGCCGCTTGCGCAGTTCGGCACCGGCCCAGCGGAAGGCCCTCTGGATCCGGGGCCCGCGCATCCAGGCCCAGCGCTGCGTTCCGGTGCCGCGGCCGATCAAATAGGCCGTGTTGTCGCCCAAAAAGGCCCCGGCCGCGGCAACCGCCGCCAGGAGCAGCGGGTTGGGAACGTCGGCCGTGGCGGCCACGGCCGCCAGCCCGACGACCACGGATTCGCTGGGGATCGGCGGAAAGAAGCCGTCAATCACGCAGCAGGCGAAAACGACCAGCAGCACCCAGGGCTGGCCTGCGGCGGCCAGAATGAAATCGTTGATTGCCTGCACTGTTTCCTAACGAACACCGGGAGCATTGCCGTGGGGACAAGTGTACTGCCGGCCGCTGACTGGTTGCCCTATCACTTGTGGCGGCCAAACCAGGGGTTTGGGGACCACAAGTGATAGGGCAAGCCGGGTTTCTTAGGCGATGCGGTCGATGATGAGCTGCTGCGCCGGGCGGGAGCCCTCCGGGGCAATCACGACGGCGTGTTCCAGCGCTTCCTTGGCCCGCTCGAACTTCTCCGGGGTGTCCGTCAGCAGGGTCATAAGCGGTTCACCGGCCCGCACCAGGGCGCCCGGCTTGGCATGCATGCGAACGCCCGCACCTGCCTGGACCTGGTCTTCCTTGCGGGCGCGCCCGGCGCCGAGACGCCAGGCCGCGACGCCGACGGCCATGGCGTCGAGTTCCACCAGGACGCCGTCGGCCGGGGCGTAGATGACCTCGGATTCCCTGGCAACCGGCAGCTTGGCGCGGGGATCCCCGCCCTGCGCCTCGATCATGCGGTTCCAGACGTCCATGGCCCGGCCGTCCTTCAGGGCTGCCCGGGGGTCGGCGTCGTGGACACCGGCGCAGGCGAGCATCTCTTCGGCGAGCCGGACGGTGAGTTCGACGACGTCTTCCGGGCCTCCCCCGGCAAGCACCTCGACCGATTCCTCGACCTCGATCGCATTGCCCGCGGTGAGGCCCAGGGGCGTGTCCATGTTGGTCAGCAGCGCCACCGTGTTGACCCCGGCATCCTTGCCCAGGGCCACCATGGTCTCGGCCAGTTCCCGGGCCCGCGCCACGTTCTTCATAAACGCCCCGCTGCCCACCTTGACGTCCAGCACCAGCGAACCGGTGCCTTCGGCGATCTTCTTACTCATGATCGAAGAGGCGATCAGCGGTATGGCCTCGACCGTGCCGGTGACATCGCGCAGGGCATAGAGCTTCTTGTCGGCCGGGGCCAGTCCGGCGCCCGCGGCGCAGATGACCGCGCCCACGTCCTGGAGCTGGGCCAGCATTTCCTCGTTGCTCAGCGCCGCACGCCAGCCCGGAATCGATTCGAGCTTGTCCAGGGTGCCGCCGGTGTGGCCCAGCCCGCGGCCCGAGAGTTGGGGCACGGCGACGCCGAAGACCGCCACGAGGGGTGCCAGCGGGAGGGTAATCTTGTCCCCTACGCCTCCCGTGGAGTGCTTGTCGGACGTGGGCTTGACGCCGCCGTCGGGCCGGCGCAGGCTGGAGAAGTCCATCCGTTCCCCCGAGGCGATCATCGCTGCGGTCCAGCGGGAGATCTCGGCCCGGTCCATGCCGTTGAGCAGGATGGCCATGTTCAGGGCGGCCATCTGCTCGTCGGCGATGGCGCCGCGGGTGTAGGCGTCGATGGTCCAGTCGATCTGGGCGGGGCTGAGCACGCCCTTGTCCCGCTTGATGCGGATGATGTCGACGGCGTCGAACGCTTCGGTCGGGTTTGAAGTTTGTGTCACTGGGGTTCCTCCAGGTGTTGGGGTCCAAAGGCGTCGGGAAGGACCTGGTCCATGGTCCTGATTCCCTGGGTGGTCATAAGCTCCATGTCAGGGGCCCGGAATTCGTAGAGCAGCTGCCTGCAGCGTCCGCACGGCATCAGGACGTTGCCGCCGGCGTCCACGCAGTAGAAGGCGCGCAGCAGGCCGCCGCCGGTCATCTGCAGGTCGCCCACGAGGGCGCACTCGGCGCACAGAGTCAGTCCGTAGCTGGCGTTTTCAACATTGCAGCCGCTGACGATCCGGCCGTCCGCGGTGAGGGCTGCTGCCCCCACCGCAAACTTCGAATACGGTGCGTAGGCGTTGTTCATGGCGTGGACCGCGGCGGCTTTGAGGGCGCCCCAGTCGACGCCGGTGCGCTGGTCTCCGGCCCCGCCGTCGTCCGCCGTCATCCCTTGACGTACGGTATGCCGCTGGCGGCGGGCGGCCTGGAGCGGCCGACGAGTCCGGCCACGGCAAGCACCGTCACGAGGTACGGCAGCATGGCCATGAACTGGCTCGGTACCGGGGTACCGATGATCGTCACGATGCTCTGCAGGTTGTCGGCAAAGCCGAACAGCAGTGCGGCGAAGAACGCGCCGATCGGGTTCCAGCGGCCGAAGATCAGCGCGGCAAGGGCGATGAACCCGCGGCCGCCGGAAATCTCCTTGGTGAAACTGTCGATCGCCACGAGGGTGAAGAACGAACCGCCGATGCCGGCGATCGCGCCGCCCAGCGTGACGTTCCAGAAGCGGGTCGCGTTGACCTTGATGCCCATGGTGTCAGCGGCCTGCGGGTGCTCGCCCACGGCCCGGACGCGGAGGCCCCATTTGGTCTTGAACAGCCCCACCCACACCACGATGACCGCGATGTACATGAGGTAGCCCACGACGGACTGCTTGAACAGGATGGGGCCGAGCACCGGGATGCTGGACAGGACCGGGATGTCGATGATGGGGAGCCGGCCGGGCGAGTTGAACTGCGCCTTGTCCGCCTGCATCACGGTGCTGAACAGGAAGCCGGTGACGCCGGACACCAGGACGTTCAGCACGACGCCGACAATGATCTGATTGACCACGTACTTGATGCTGAACAGTGCCAGCACCATGGACACGGCCGCGCCGGCAATGGCAGCCGCGATCAGGCCGAGGAACGGACTCTTCGTCAGGGTGGCCACAATCGCGGCAGTGAAGGCGCCGCCCAGGAGCTGGCCCTCGATGGCGATGTTGACGACGCCGACGCGTTCACACAGCACTCCCGAGAGGGAACCGAAGACCAACGGCACGGCAAGGGTCACGGAACCCGCGATGAGGCCGGCCAGCGAGATGCTCGGGGTGCGGGCCCCGCCGACAACCCAGATCAGGAACGCGGCCACAAACAGGACTATGAACGCGATCTGCAGCCAGCCCGGCGGCAGCTGGTTTTTTGTTTTCAGGGCCACGGCGTAGCCCGCAAGGCCCAGCATGATCACGGAAAGCAGAATCCCGGCGAGGAAGGCAGGCACTTCGATCGCGGGCAACTGGAAAAAGTCGCCGCTGGAGGAGATGCCGAATTTCGCCGTCTGGTTCGGGCCGAGCAGGCCGAAGAAGATGAACGCCACGACGCCCAGCACCAGCAGCGTCACCGGCAACTTCCACGTCACGGGCTTGGCGGAGACCGCCGGAGTGTGGTCCCGGGCTGGCCGGGACATGCCCTGCTGGGGCTTTCCCGGCTGGGGCTTTCCCGGAACGGGCGATGTTGCTGTTGTGCTCATGCTGCACCTCCGGTGGTTGCTGCCTTCTGGGATTTCCCTGCGGACGCGGCCTTCTTCTTTCGCGGGTTCAGCCCGAAGACCGCACGCACCAGCGGAGGGGCGGCGATGAAGAGCACGATCAGCGACTGGACCACCAGCACAATGTCGATCGGGGTGCCGGTCTGGATTTGCATCTGGACGGCGCCGGCGCGGAAGGCGCCGAACAGCACACCGGCGGCAAAGGTGCCCCACGGCGTCGAGCGTCCCAGCAGTGCAACAGTGATGGCATCGAAGCCGTAGGTGGCGGCGACGCCGTCGGTGAGCACCTTCTCGGTGCCCGCCACCTGCGCGACGCCGGACAGCCCGGCCAGGCCCCCGGCGATGGCCATCACCAGGATGGTGGCGCGGGGAACGTTGATGCCGGCGGTCAGTGCTGCCTGGGGGTTGGCGCCGACGGCCCGGAATTCGAAGCCCACCGTGGAACGGTTCAGCAGCCACCAGACGAACACGGTGGCAGCGATCGCCAGCAGGAACCCGAGGTGCAGGCGGTACTGGCTGCCCAGGATCTGCGGGTAGACGGCGGTCGCATCGAGGATCGGGGAGATCGGGGTGGTCTCCCCCGGCCGCTGGAACGCCGGGGTGTCGAGCAGATACCGCACCAGGTAGAGCGCGATGTAGTTGAACATGATGGTCACGATGACCTCGTGGGCTCCGGTCCTGGCCTTGAGCAAGCCGACGATACCGCCCCAGACGGCGCCGCCGACGACGCCGGCGAGGAGAACCAGCAGCAGGTGCAGACCCAGCGGCAGGTGCAGCGCGAAGCCCACCCAGGACGCCAGGATGCCGGCCATGATGATCTGTCCCTGCGCACCGATGTTGAACAGGCCCGCCCGGAATGCCAGGGCGACCCCCAGGCCGGCGGTGATCAGCGGGGTGGCGATGGTGAGCGTTTCCATCAGCGGGGCGAACTGCCCGGCCACTGTCGCCCCGCGGGGGTTGAACACGGATCCCTGGAAGAGCGCCACGTAGGAGCGGGTGGCGGCTGACCAGACGGCGGACAGGAAGTCGCCGGGCCGGGCAAAGAGGTAGCCGGCCGTGGCACCGACCTGCTTGTCGGTGCTGGCAATGAGCAGGCCGCCGAGGATCAGGGCGAGCAGCACCGCGAGGACGGAGACCATGCCGCTGCCGGTGAAGATCTTGCGCAGTACGGAGTCCGGGCCGCCGGGAATGGTTCCGCTCTGGCCGGAGACCGGGACCGCCGACGGGCGCATGGCGCCGCCTGCGGTATCGAGCGAGGTGGCGTTGGCAGCACCGGCTGCCGCCGCCTCCTGCCCGGGGACGTGTGCTTCCGGTGCCGGCGTTTCCTGGGATTCGCCCGGACCCGGGTCAGCCGGGTGTCCCGGCGGGTTCTTGTCAGTCAAGGTCGTCTCCTACGGCGCTGGCGGTGGGATCCTGCGCGGGGTGGGCGGCGGCCGCCGGGATCGGGGCCGGGGCGGTTGCCTGGTTCCTGGTGGCGCTGTCGGCATGGGCATCGTCCGGGGACAGCCCGGCCATCATGAGGCCTAGGACGTCGCGGCCGGTGCCGGCCGGGACAATTCCGACCAGCTTGCCCTTGTAGAGCACGGCGATCCGGTCGGCGAGCTCGATCACCTCGTCCAGTTCGGTGGAGACGATCATGACCGGGGTGCCGTGGTCCCGCTCCGCCACGATGCGCTTGTGCAGGAACTCAATGGATCCCACATCCACGCCCCGGGTGGGCTGGGAGGCGATAAAGAGCCGCAGCGGCCGGGAAAGCTCCCGCGCCATCACCAGCTTCTGCTGGTTGCCGCCGGACAGGGTCCCGGCGGCCAGCGAACCGGACGGCGTCCGCACATCGAACTCGTCGATCCGGGTCTTCGCGTTCTCCAGCACCCTGGCCGGGTTCATGCTGATGCCTTTGGCGAAGGGTGCCTGGTCATAGCGGTCCAGGATCAGGTTCTCCGCGATGGAAAACGTGCCGATCAGGCCGTCGACGGAGCGGTCTTCGGGCACGAAGCCGACGCCTGCCTTGAGGACATCCTTGACGCTGCGGCCCAGCAGTTCCTCGCCGTCCAGCAGGATGGAGCCGTGGACGCGGTCCTGCAGGCCCAGGATGGCCTCGGTCAGCTCCGTCTGGCCGTTGCCCTGGACACCGGCTATGGCCAGGATCTCGCCGCGGGCGATGTCGAAGCTGATGCCGTCCACGACGTGCTGGCCGCTCGGCGCAATGACCGTGAGGTCCTGGACCTGGAAGGTCTTTTCCTGCGGCTGGGCCGGCGCCTTGTCCAGGGTCAGGTTGACCGCGCGGCCCACCATCATGGACGCGAGTTCCGTCGTCGAGGCCGCGGGACTGGCAGTGCCGACCACCTTGCCGCGCCGGATCACCGTGATGGTGTCGGAGACGGCCTTGACCTCGCGGAGCTTGTGCGAAATGAAGACGATGGAGGTTCCGTGGCTCTTGAGCTGGCGCATAATGTCCAGCAGCTCATCGGTGTCCTGCGGGGTCAGCACGGCCGTGGGCTCATCGAGGATGAGCACCTTGGCGTCGCGGACCAGGGCCTTGATGATTTCGACGCGCTGCTGCACGCCGACGGGCAGGTCCTCGATCAGGGCATCGGGATCGACGTCGAAGCCGTACCGGTCTGAAATCTCCCGGATCTTCCGGCGGGTGTCCGCCAGATTCAGGAATCCGCCGGCTTTGGTGGTTTCCGCACCGAGGGCCACATTTTCGGCAACGGTGAAGACCGGTACTAGCATGAAGTGCTGGTGTACCATGCCGATGCCGGCCGCCATGGCGTCCCCCGGCCCGCGGAAGGTGACGGGCTTGCCGTCGACGAGGATCTGTCCCTCGGTGGGTTCGTACAGTCCGTACAGGACGTTCATCAGCGTGGACTTGCCAGCGCCGTTCTCACCGAGCAGACAGTGGATCTGCCCGGGTTCAACGACCACATCGATGTGATCGTTGGCTATCAGGGAGCCGAAGCGTTTGGTGATCCCCTTGAGTTCAAGTTTCAAAACTCTGACCAATCTCGAAGTGTCCGGACGACGCGGCCCGGACGGGACGTGGGGCTGCAGCACAAGCCTAGTGCCTGCGGCCGGGCGAGGGCCGGAGCCCGCTCAACGAAAAGCGCCACAGCCCGTACGGTAAATGACCGGACGGGCCGTGGCGCTGAACGGAGGAGGCTAGGCCTTCGGGCTTGCTGCGGAGTCAACCTTCAGCTTGCCGTCGGCAATGTCCTTCTTGATCTGGTCCAGCTCCGTCTTCAGCTCAGCCGGAACGGCGGACGCCTGATCGTGGAACGGAGCCAGCTGCACGCCGTCGTTCGCGAGGGTGCCGACGTACGGGGTGTTGGTGAACTTGCCGTCCTTGTCTTCCTTCACAACGGCCTCAACGGCCTCGCCCATCTGCTTCATAACGGAGGAGAGCATGATGTCCTTGTAATCCGGTGCCGTGAGGAAGCCGTCGGAGTCAACCCAGATGAGCTTGACGTCCTTGCCTGCTGCTTTGGCTTCCTTCAGCGCCGCGCCGGCACCCTTGCCCACCGGACCGGCGACGGGCATCACAATGTCCGCACCCTGGTCCAGGAAGTTCTGGGTGAACTGCTTGCCCTTGTCCTGCTTCTCGAAGTCACCGGTGAAGGAGCCGTCCTGCTTGGCCTTGTCCCAGCCGAGAACCTTGACGCTCTTGCCCTTTTTCTCGTTGTAGTACTTCACACCGTCGGCGTAGCCATCCATAAAGATGGTGACCGTGGGGATCTTGATACCGCCGAAGGTGGCGACCGTTCCGGTCTTGGTGGTGCCTGCCGCGAGGTAGCCGGCCATAAAGGCGGCCTGGGCCGTGTCGTAGATGATCGGCTTGACGTTGCTGACTGCGGGATCGTAGCTGAAGTCAACGATGGCGAAGCGCTTGTCCGGGTTCGCCGTGGCCTGGGCCTTGGTGGCGTCGCCGAGCAGGAAGCCTACCGTGACGGTCAGGTTGCAGCCGGCCGTGACCATGGCGCGCAGGTTGGGCTCGAAGTCGTTGTTGGTTTTGGACTCGGCCTCGTTGACTTTGATGCCCAGGTCCTTCTCAGCCTTCTTCAGGCCTTCGTAGGAGGACTGGTTGAACGACTGGTCGTCAAATCCACCGGAGTCGGACACGATGCAGCCCGTGTAGTTGCTGGCCGTCTTGCTGGCGCTGCTGCCCGCGTCGGGGGCGGCTCCGCAACCGGTGAGCAGGAGAGCAGCCGCACCGGCGGTGGCGACGCCGGTCATTGAACCGCGCTTGAAGGTTGCACGCAGTGAGTTCTTCAATTTTCCTCCAGGAAGAAAGAGTAGGCGCTGCGACAGGGGTTCAATGAGTGTCTGTTGGCGGTATTGCCGCTGAAACGCTGTTTTCACTGATGAAGTTCGCAGCACTGCGCCGAGGCGCACTGATGCAAGCTACTTTAGTGTCCCAGGACACGTCCAAGTAGCAGAGTTCACTGTGAGTCCCCAGATTGTTGAGAACTTGTTACCAAGCGGTAGCCGCCGCTGCTTCGTCCGCGAATGCACAAGCGCCCCCGGCGCGGGATCCTTGGAGGAAACGGGGCCGGGGGCTGCGCCGTGCGGTTTGGGGGCTTTCGCCAGGCGGCCGGCTTCGTTGGGCCGGCTTCGTTGGGCCGGCTTCGCGGTATTAGATCCGGACCAGCATCTTGCCGGTGTTCGCGCCGTCCAGCAGATCCATAAAGGCCTGCGGAGCGTTGTCCAGCCCGTCCACCACCGTCTCGTCGTAGCGCACGGTTCCGTCGTCCAGCCAGCCGGACATAGTCCCGACATACTCGGCCATGTGCTGCCAGTAGCCGCCCACCAGGAAGCCCTTGAGCGTCAGCTGCTTGCCGATGGCCTGCATCAGGTTCCGCGGGGCCGGGGTGGGTTCGGTGGAGTTGTACTGCGAAATGGCGCCGCACATCGCTACCCGGCCGCCAACCGTGAGCGTCCCCAGTGCGGCTTCCAGGTGTTCCCCGCCGACGTTGTCGAAGTACACGTCGATGCCGCGTTCCCCGGCGGCCCCGGCGAGCTGCTCGGCAACGGGTCCGTCGTGGTAGTCGAATGCGGCATCGAAGCCCAGTTCCAGGAGGCGGGCCACTTTTTCCGCGGAGCCGGCGCTGCCGATGACGCGGGAGGCGCCCTTGGCCTTGGCGATCTGCCCCACCAAGGAACCGACGGCCCCTGCGGCACCGGAGACGAAGACCACCTCGCCGGACTTGAACTCGGCGACCTTGAGCAGGCCGGCGTAGGCGGTGAGGCCGGTCATGCCGAGCGCGCCGAGGAAGGCGGACGCCGGGGCGAGATCGGTGTTCACCGGAGACGTTGCGGCCGCATCGAGCACGGCGTATCCGCGCCAGCCCAGCGCATGGACCACCGTGTCCCCCACCGTGCGCTCGCTCGAGCGGGAGGCGATGACCTCGCCCACGGCGCCGCCCTCCATCGCTTCGTCCAGCTTGAAGGGCGCCGAGTAGGATTTCACGTCGTTCATCCGGCCGCGCATGTAGGGGTCTACCGAGATGTAGAGGTTGCGGACCAGGACCTGGCCGTCCTGCAGCTCCGGCAGGTTGGTTTCCGTAAGCCGGAAGTTCGCCGGCACGGGGCGGCCGTGCGGCCGGGATGCCAGCTGGATCTCCCTGGTGAGGGCGGGAATCGTGGCGGTTTCTCCGGTATTGGCGCTCATGCTGCTACCTCCAGGATGGTGATGTCGACTGCCATGTTGCCACGGGTGGCGTTGGAATAGGGGCAGATCTGGTGTGCCTTGGCCACGAGGGATTCCGCGGTGCTGCGGTCCACGGCGGGCAGCGCGATCTCGAGTTCGGCGGCGAGCCCGTAACCGGCGCCGTCGGGGAGGGCACCAAAGTGGATCTTGGCGGCGACGGCGGAATCCGTCAGGTCCGCTTTCTCCTTGCGTCCGACGAGCCGCAGCGCGGAATGGAAGCACGCCGCGTAGCCCGCGGCGAACAGCTGCTCGGGGTTGGTCCCTTCGCCGTTGCCGCCGAGTTCCACTGGGCTGGCCAGGGTCACGTTGAGTTTGCCGTCCCGGGTGCGGGCGTTGCCGTCCCGGCCTTCGCCCGAGGCGAGTGCTTCTGCGGTGTAGAGAGTCTTCAAGGGGTTCCGATCTGTTGGGGAAAATCTGCTGGGGCCAAGGTGTTGAGCGTGGCACTCGCCGGAAGCCTGCTGCATCGCGCTAAGCGTCCGGCGATTTGACGCGCCTCCCACGATCACGACGCCGGCCGCGCCAGGGGTGCCGGCCGCGTCGGCGGTGCAGGCAGGGAGGCGGTCAGCGCGGGGTAGTCAGCGCGCGCTGTGCAGCGCCGCGGTGAGCCGGCCGAGCGTCTCGCGGAGCTGGTCCAGTTCGGCGGTCGAGAGTCCGGCGGCGTCGGCGAGTCTTTGCGGGACGGCGGCGGCGCGGGCGCTCAGCGCGGTGCCGGCCGCCGTCAGGAAGACCTCAACCCGACGCTCGTCGGCGGCGGACCGCCGTCGTTCGACGAACCCGAGGGCTTCGAGCCGCTTGAGCAGCGGGGAGAGCGTGCCGGAGTCCAGCCCCAGCTCCTCCCCCAGTTCCCGGACGCCGCGGGGCTGGTCTTCCCAGAGCACCAGCATCACCAGGTACTGCGGGTACGTCAGGTTGAGTTCGTCGAGCAGTGGACGGTAGGCCGCTGTGGCGGCACGCGAGGCCGAGTACATGGCGAAGCAGACCTGCCGGTTGAGGCGGGGCGTGCTGGGGCGGGGGGCGTCGGTCATAACCCAACCATAGCCCGCAATTGAATTGTGCACAACCGAGTTGCGGCAGGATGCGCTGAGGTGAGACTTCGCGCCCATGATTCTCGGCACCATGGGCGCGAACTCTCACCTCGGCGGCAACAGGCGCCGGTCCCACCCTGCGGATTACGCTCGAGTGGCCGCGACGGGCGGCGAAGGGCGGCAAGAGGTGGCGGGGTGGCGAAGGGCAGCAAGGGCGGCGAGTGGTGGCAAAGTGGCGAATGTGGCGAGGCCCGCGACACCGATGCGCAGTTGCTTTGGTGTGGAACGCCTACGACCCGACACAGAACCGCCGTCGAGCGTTCCTTCAGCGGAGTGACAGGCCGCCGCCGTCCGGCGCCGAGGTGAGACTTCGCGCCCATGGACCGTTCAACAATGGGCGCGAAGTCTCACCTCAGCGCCGCCAGACCCGGCACATACGGCACCGGCGGTGGGGGCTAGAGGTCGCGGAGGGACCGGAGGGCCGCGGCTGTCAGGACCCGGATCCCCAGTCCCAGGGCGCGTTCGTCGAGGATATAGTCTCCGCGGTGCAGATCGTACTCTTCGCCGCCGCGGGTCTTGGTACCTAGCCGCATCATGGCGCCCGGAAGATCCGCGAGGAACCAGGCGAAGTCCTCGCCACCCATGGACTGCGGGGTCAGGACCACGGCGCCTTCGCCGATCTCGGCGCGCGCGGCGGCCTCGATCAGGGCAGTTTCATGTTCCGAGTTCACCACCGGAGGCACGCCGCGGGTGTGTTCGAGGTGCACGTCGACGCCGTAGGGTGCCGCGATCTGCTGCACGACGTCGTCGAGGATTTTCCCGGCGCTGTGCCAGGCGTCGCGGTCCAGGCAGCGCATGGTGCCGGCCATGTAGCCGCTGGCCGGAATGGCGTTGGGTGCCGAACCGGCGGAGATCTGGCCCCAGACCACGGACACGCCGCTGCGGACGTCCACCCGGCGGGAAAGCACCGCCGGGACGTTGACCGCGATCTGCGCAAGGGCGAAGACGAGTTCCTCGGTCAGGTGCGGCCGTGAGGTGTGGCCGCCGCGTCCGGTCAGTTCTATCTTGATCGTGTCCGAGGCTGAGGTGATGGCGCCGATCCGGGTTCCGATCCGGCCCACGTCGATCCGGGGGTCGCAGTGCAGGGCGAAGATGCGGGGCACGCCCTCGAGGACCCCCTGCTCGATGCAGGCCTGGGCGCCGCCGGGCATGGTTTCCTCGGCCGGCTGGAAGATAATCCGCACCGAACCTTGCAGCGGTGCCTGCTCGTGCATGCGCTGCAGGATCAGGGCGGCACCGAGCATGGTGGTGGCGTGGACATCGTGGCCGCAGGCATGCGTGACGCCGTGGTTCTTCGACGCAAACTCGAGGCCGGTTTCCTCGATGATGGGCAGGGCATCGATGTCGCCACGGAGGGCGGTGGCGATGGGGCCGTCGCCGATATCCACTGTCAGGCCGGTGCCTTCGAGCCGGCGGGGCCTGAGCCCGGCTTCCTCGAGCCGCTTCACGAGTTTGTCCGTGGTGCGGAACTCTTTGAACGACAGCTCCGGGTGCGCATGCAAGTCTCGGCGGAAAGCGATCATCTCCGGCAGGATCGGCTCCAGCCACGGCCCCACCAAAGGGGTGGGCTCGGCTTCAGTAGTGTAATTGCGCACGGCATAACTCTAGCGAGCACACAACAAATAGCGGCATCGCGTACGGCGCGTTACGGGTTGCGGAACAGCCGGCGCCGGCCCGGCGCTCCTCACATCCACCCGGCGCGGATTTAAAGGACGTCGGTGTCGCCGCTGGCCTTGAGCGCGTCCACGGCCTGCTTCACGCGCTGGGAGTGTTGCTTGGTGGTGACCAGCAGGGCATCCGGGGTGTCGACAATGACCACGTCCTTGATGCCGATCAGGGCTATCACGCGCTTGGTGTCGGAAACGACGACGCCGCTGGCGTTTTCGGAAAAGACGCGGGCGCCCTCGCCGATCACGGTGACGTCATCGACTTCCTTGGCGCTGTTGAGCCGGCCCACCGAGGCGAAGTCCCCGACGTCGTCCCAGCGGAAGGTTCCGGGGACCACCGCGACGTCGCCGGCGGCAGCGGCCGGTTCTGCGACGGCGTAGTCGATGGCGATCTTGGGGAGGGTCGGCCAGACGCGGGCCGTGACCTCGTCGCGCTGCGGCGTGTCCCAGGCCTTGGCGATTTCCTGCAGCCCGGCGAAGAGTTCGGGCTGGTTGGCTTCCAGGTGCTTGAGCATCAGCGAGACGGGGGCGACGAACATGCCCGCGTTCCAGAGATATTCGCCGCTGTCCACGTACTGCTGGGCGACTTCCTCGCTCGGCTTCTCCACGAACTCAACGACGGCTTGAGCGCTCGGGGCGCCGGGCACACTGAGGTTCTGGCCCGCCCGGATGTAGCCGAAGCCCGTGGACGGGTGGGTCGGCTTAATCCCGATGGTGACGATCTTGCCGGCCGCGGCGGTGTGGATGGCCTCCCGGACGGCATCCTGGAAAAGGTTGTCCGGGCTGATGACCTGGTCCGCGGCGAAGGAGCCCATGATGGCGTCCGGGTCCCGCTCATGCAAAATGGCCGCGGCAAGGCCGATAGCCGCACCGGAATCCTTCGGCTCGCTTTCGAGCACCAGATCGGCGTCCTGGATCTCGGGAAGCTGACGGCAGACGGCCGCGCGGTGGGCGGTTCCGGTCACCACGAGGACGCGTTTGCCGGCCAGCGGCTCAAGGCGGTCGTAGGTTGCACGCAGCAACGTGCTGCCCGACCCAGTGAGGTCGTGCAGGAACTTGGGGGCAGCGGCCCGCGACAGGGGCCAGAGGCGGGTCCCCACGCCTCCCGCCGGAATCACCGCAATAAAACGGCTCAGGGGTGATTCTTGGTTTGTCGCTTTGTCAGTAGTCATCACCGCCACTTTAGCCGAACGGAATTCGGACGCCTTAACTTGGCCCCGGACACCGCCGCAGGACCCCCGCACCCCCAGAGGAATGTGGCGTTCGTCTCAAAATCGGGCGAAAACCCCGCCGGTCGCCGTCACCAACGGGTGGCTGAATTGAATAAGCTGTGGGCGGAGCCTAGATTTAGGCTTGAGCTTACGAGTGCTCTCGCAGCAGGCGTTCCCCCCGCGTGGATCCCATGCCAGCGCCGCTGTGTTGCAGGGAGGTTTATTCAGTGCCGACAAAACCAGCTGGCACCTTGTATCGCGGCCGTGAAGGCATGTGGTCCTGGGTTGGACACCGTATTACCGGTGTAGTGATTTTCTTCTTCTTGTTGGTCCATGTGCTGGACACCTCATTGGTGCGTGTGTCCCCGGAGGCCTACACCGCCGTGATCGGTGCCTACAAGAACCCCCTGATGGCCCTGGGCGAAACGGGCCTTGTCGCAGCGATTGTGTTCCATGCCTTCAACGGACTGCGGATCATCGCCGTCGATTTCTGGAAGAAGGGCGCCAAGTACCAGCGCCAGATGCTGTGGACGGTTCTGGCCCTCTGGGTCGTCGTTATGGTGGGCTTTTCCATCCGCCACCTTTCCCTCGCCCTCGGAGGTCACTAAGCCATGAGTGCAACTGAAATCCAGAGTCCCCGCAGCGCAGCGGCTAAGGTCGGCAGCGACCGGATTGCTCCGCAGTACCGCCGCAACGGCGCCTCCCGGGGCAACTTCGAAATGATCGCCTGGCTCTTTATGCGGCTGTCCGGAGTGGTGCTGGTGGTCCTGATCTTCGGGCACCTGACCGTCAACCTGCTCGTGGGTGAAGGCATCAAGGCCATCGACTTCGGCTTCGTGGCCGGCAAGTGGGCCGATCCGTTCTGGCAGGCCTGGGACCTTGCCATGCTGTGGCTGGCGATGCTGCACGGCACGAACGGCGTCCGCACCATCATCAACGACTACGCCGAGAAGGACGCGACACGTCGTGGGTTGAAGATCGTGCTCTATGCGGCCACCACTGTCATCATCCTCCTGGGCACCCTGGTCATCTTCACCTTCGACCCGTGCCCCGTGGTCAACGGCGTCCAGCTGCCCGGCGGCTTCTGCCCCGCGCCGTAGCCGCGCCGTAGCCGCGCCGCAGCGGCACCGCCGGCCGGGACATCCCGTACTGCGGGGCCCCGCACGGCAACCGATCCGGCCTGCGACGCGCAGGCGGAGGTTTCACCGGGCAGGCTCCGCCTGCCGGTGGTTTGTTAGCGAATTTTGAGAGAAAGAGCGTCTGGTATGCAGGTCCATAAGTACGACGTCGTCATCGTCGGTGCCGGTGGCGCCGGGATGCGCGCGGCGATCGAATCAGGTCAGCGCGCGCGAACAGCAGTACTGACCAAGCTTTACCCCACCCGCTCCCACACCGGCGCGGCGCAGGGCGGCATGTGTGCAGCGCTTGCCAACGTCGAGGAAGACAACTGGGAGTGGCACACCTTCGACACGATCAAGGGCGGCGACTACCTGGTTGACCAGGACGCCGCCGAGGTCATGGCGAAGGAAGCGATCGACGCCGTCCTGGACCTGGAAAAGATGGGCCTGCCGTTCAACCGCACCCCGGAGGGCCGGATTGACCAGCGGCGTTTCGGCGGCCACACCCGCGACCACGGCAAGGCTCCGGTCCGCCGCGCCTGCTACGCTGCCGACCGCACCGGCCACATGATCCTGCAGACGCTGTACCAGAACTGCGTCAAGCACAACGTTGAGTTCTACAACGAGTACTACGTCCTGGACCTGCTGACCGTCGAGGAAGACGCTGTCCGCGAGGACGGCACCCCGTACAAGCAGAAGCGTGTTGCCGGCGTCGTCTCCTATGACCTCGCCTCCGGCGAGCTGCACGTCTTCCAGGCCAAGTCCGTGGTGTTCGCCACCGGCGGCGCCGGCAAGGTCTTCAAGACCACCTCCAACGCCCACACCCTCACCGGTGACGGCATGGGCATCGCGTTCCGCCGCGGCATTCCGCTGGAGGACATGGAGTTCTTCCAGTTCCACCCGACAGGCCTCGCCGGCCTGGGCATCCTCCTCTCCGAGGCCGCCCGCGGCGAAGGCGCGATCCTGCGTAACTCCGAGGGTGAACGCTTCATGGAGCGCTACGCCCCCACCATCAAGGACCTCGCCCCCCGCGACATTGTGGCCCGCTCCATGGCCAACGAAGTGCGTGAGGGACGCGGCTGCGGCCCGAACAAGGACTACGTCCTGCTGGACCTGACGCACCTTGAGCCCGCGCACATCGACGCGAAGCTGCCGGACATCACCGAGTTCGCCCGCACCTACCTGGGCGTGGAGCCGTACACCGAGCCGGTCCCGGTCTTCCCGACGGCGCACTATGCCATGGGCGGGATCCCCACCAACATCAGCGCCGAGGTGCTCCAGGACAACAACACGGTTGTCCCGGGCCTTTACGCCGCCGGCGAGGTGGCCTGCGTGTCCGTGCACGGCTCCAACCGGCTGGGCACCAACTCGCTGCTGGACATCAACGTCTTCGGCAAGCGCGCCGGCATCGCCGCCGCGGAGTACGCCAAGACCGCCGATTTTGTGGAACTCCCCGCCGACCCGGAGGCCTCCACGCTGGAGCTGCTGGAGCACGTCCGGACCTCGGACGGCACCGAGAAGGTCGCCGCAATCCGCAAGGAACTGCAGGACACGATGGATGCCAACATGCAGGTATTCCGCACCGCGGACACACTGAACCAGGTCCTGACGGACATCGCGTCCTTCGAGGAGCGGTACCAGCGCATCAGCGTCCAGGACAAGGGGAAGCGCTTCAACCTGGACCTGCTGGAGGCCGTGGAACTGGGCTTCCTGCTGGAGCTCGCCAAGGTCATGACCGTGGCTGCCCTGCACCGCGAGGAATCCCGTGGCGGCCACTTCCGCGAGGACTTCCCCGAGCGCGACGACGAAAAATTCATGAAGCACTCCATGGCGTACAAGGATGAGCAGGTTCCGGCTGCAGGGGCGGCGGGGACCGCCGCAGTCACCGCCGGGATCCGGCTGGCCACCAAACCCGTGGTCTTTACCCGTTACGAGCCGATGGTGAGGAAGTACTAAGATGACCGCCGAACTTGCTGAGCCAGCCTCCAAGATTGAACTGCCCGCCCACATCGGGGGTGGCGGCGACATTCCCTCCTTCGACGTGCACCTGCGGGTGCGCCGCTACAACCCGGAGGTCTCGGACGAGTCCACCTGGGATGACTTCAAGGTCACCATGTACGGCACGGACCGTGTCCTCGACGCCCTGCACAAGATCAAATGGGAAATCGACGGCAGCGTCTCGTTCCGCCGCTCCTGTGCCCACGGTGTCTGCGGTTCCGATGCCATGCGCATCAACGGCCGCAACCGGCTCGCCTGCAAGACCCTGCTGAAGGATCTGGACACGTCCAAGCCCATCACGGTGGAACCGATCAAGGGCCTCCCGGTGGAGAAAGACCTGATCGTGGACATGGAGCCGTTCTTCCAGTCCTTCCGCGAGGTTATGCCCTTCCTGATCAACCGGGGCCACGAGCCCACCAAGGAACGCCTGCAGTCCGCCGAGGACCGCGAACGGTTCGACGACACCACCAAGTGCATCCTCTGCGCCGCGTGCACCTCGTCCTGCCCGGTGTTCTGGACCGACGGGCAGTATTTCGGCCCGGCGGCAATTGTGAACGCGCACCGCTTCATCTTCGATTCCCGCGATGATGCCGGCGATATGCGCCTGGAGATCCTCAACGACAAGGAAGGCGTGTGGCGCTGCCGCACCACCTTCAACTGCACCGAGGCGTGCCCCCGCGGCATCCAGGTGACGCAGGCGATCGCCGAGGTCAAGCAGGCAATTCTGTCCCGCAAGATCTAACCACTGCACCTCCGGAACCGACGAACCACGACGACGGCGCTCCGCACCTTTTCAGGTGCGGGCGCCGTCGCCGTTTTCCCGCTTCGACGACTATTTCGGCGTGGACCGGGCAGCACCTCGACGCCTGAACCCGGCTGCTGTCGGCCGTTTCCGGTCGCCGGACTCCACGGGCGTCTTGCCAGGCTGCACCTGGCGGGCGCCCCACCCCGTTGTCCTGTTTGCGGGCTCCGTCTTGAGGTCTTCATTCCTGATCGCCGCCCACGCGGCGGCGATCAGGTAGACCTGGCTGACCAGGTTGAACCAGATCAGCAGGCCGATGATGATGGCGAAGGGTGCCAGCAGAGGGTTCCGTCCGGCGTTGGCCAGCAGTTCGGCGCTGAAGACCTGCAGCACAGCTGTGCCCACCGCAGCGAGGATGGTCCCTTCCAGCAGGGCCCGCCGGGCCAGCCTCAGCCCCGCGGCGAGGCGGAACATGATCAGGGCCGTGGCCCAGCCCAGCAGCAGCGGCACGGCGATCTTGACGGAGGTGGTCAGCGGCCCGGCCAGCAGCGGGTCCAGGCTCAGCTGCTCGGTCACCCAGCCCGCGGCTGTGCCAAACACCAGCGAGGCTCCGGCGCTGATCACGAGGGTGACGCCCAGCAACAGCAGGGTCCCGGCGTCGTGCAGCCTGAGCAGGACCGGGTTGATCTTCAGCGGGCCGAGCTGCATCATGGCGCGCACGCCGTCGCGCAGTCCGTCGATCCAGCCCAGCGAGGTCACCACGGTCACCACGGCGGCGATGACGGCGGCCCAGCCGAGGCCGCTGGGGTTCAGCAGATCCTGCGGATCCACCAGCCCCTCGCTGCCGTCGACTTTCAGGAGGCCGGGCGCGTTCGTGGCCACGCTGCTGACCACGCGCTCCAGCAGGGCCGGCTGGCCGCGGAGGACCAGGCCGGCCAGCGAGAAGCCGGTGGCCAGCAGACCCGTGATGGAGAAGAACATCCGGAAGCCGATGCCGGCGCTCATCAGCGGACCGTGCTGGCGCCCGTAATGCTGGACGGCGCGCACCGGCCGGAAGGCGTTGAGCCGGGCCAGCAGCCACGGCATCATGGCCAGGAGCGCAGCCGGCCCGCCGCTGCCGGAGCGGCGCGCCTTTCCCCAGTCGACCTTCTTGCGGATTACTTCCAGTTTCAGCTGGGCCAGATCGCTCGGCGGCGGAGGCTCAGCGGGCGTCTGTTGCGCCGTCTGGGCCGTCAGGGCCGCCGCCGCCGTCGTCGTTGGGTTCGATACCAAAGTCAAGCTCTTCCCGTAGCTGCCAAATGCCGTTGTCGTCGTGCTCGTAGAGTCCCATGCTAGCCACCGGGAACGTGGCCCTATAATCTTTCAGCACCGTTTCGGCCTCATCGAGGCTTTCCGGGGCCACATCGTGCGCAACGGTGACATGCGGGTGATACGCGAAGGGAAGTTCACATTCCAGCGGCCCGGCCTGCAGCTGCTGGTGCAGGCTCACACAGTCCCCGAAGCCGTCTTCGACGTTCAGGAAGACCACCGGCGAAACCGGACGGAAGGACCCGGTGCCCGCGATGGTGACGGTGAACGGTTCCTGCCGGCGTGCGACCTCGCGGACGTGACTCCGCGTCGCTTCCCAGTCCCGGGTCATCGTGGTGGTCACCAGCGTGATGTGGGCCGGGACGACGCCGGCCAGCGGATCACCGAAAGACGCCCGCCAGCGCTGGAGTTCCGCCGCGATCCTCGTTGGGAACCCGAGAATGACGCCGATGCTGATAACCTCGCTCCGCTGTCCGCCTGCCGAAGATTCCAGGGGGTCCTGGGTGTCCGGAGCTGCGTTGCTGCCGGCACGCGCAGCGTGGTTCGTAACGGCTCTGCTGACGGAGGACATTGGCCTAGCGGACTCCTGCCAGGCTCAGTGACGGCAGGAATCCCATGCGCTCGTACACCTGCGCCAGCGTGACCGACGCAATTTCGCGGGCACGATCGGCACCCTGGGCCAGCAGCCTGTCCAGCTCGGCCGGATCCGCCATCAGTTCGTGGGTGCGGTTCCGCAGCGGCGTGATGAACTCCACCATCACATCTGCCAGATCCGCCTTCAGATGGCCGTACATCTTGCCCTGGTATTCGGTTTCAAGGTCCGGCACCGACTTACCGGTCAGGGTGGAGTAGATGGCCAGCAGATTGGACACGCCGGGCTTGGCCTCCGCGTCGAACCGGATTTCCGTGCCGGTGTCGGTGACGGCGGACTTGATGCGTTTGGCTGCGATCCTGGGGTCTTCCAGCAACTGAATGGAGCCGTTCGGTGACTCACCGGTCTTGGACATCTTGGCCGTGGGGTTCTGCAGGTCGTAGATCTTGGCGTTTGCCTTGAGGATGGTGGCCTCGGGCACGGTGAAGGTTTGCCCGTAGCGGGTGTTGAAGCGCTGCGCCAGGTTGCGGGTCAGCTCCAGATGTTGCCGCTGGTCCTCGCCCACCGGAACCAGGTCCGTCTGGTAGAGCAGGATGTCGGCAGCCATAAGAGTGGGGTAGGCAAACAGCCCCAGAGTCGCCGCGTCGGCGCCGGACTTCTGGGTCTTGTCCTTGAATTGTGTCATGCGGGAGGCTTCGCCGAATCCGGTGATGCAGTTAAGCGCCCAGGCCAGCTGCGCATGCTCGGGAACGTGGGACTGCACGAAGAAAATGCACTGGTCCGGGTCAATGCCTGCGGCGATGTACTGGGCTGCCACCACCCGGGTGCGCTTGGCAAGCTCGGACGGTTCGAAGTCCACTGTGATCGCGTGGAGATCGGGGATAAAGAACACGGCGTCGTATTCCGACTGCATGTCCACCCAGTTGCGGACAGCGCCGATGTAATTGCCGAGGTGCAGCGAATCCGCGGTGGGCTTCGCTCCCGAGAGAATGCGCTTCTTGGTACCAGGAGTGATCGGGCTTGTCATGATGTGCAGACCTTCAGGGGCTTAGAGCCGGTAGTCCGCTACCAGCGGGGCGTGGTCGGAGAAGCGTGTGTCCCAGGACGGTGCCCGGTCAACAACGGCCGACACCGCGGCGGCAGCGAGCGCGGGCGTGGCCATCTGGTAGTCGATCCGCCAGCCGGTGTCGTTGTCAAAGGCCTGGCCCCGTTGCGACCACCACGTGTAAGGGCCATCGACGTTACCAGCCAGGCCCCTGTGGACATCCTTCCAGCCGATATCTGCGCCGAAGAAGCGGTCAAAGTATGCGCGCTCCGCGGGAAGGAAGCCGGCACGTTTGACGTTGCCTTTCCAGTTTTTGATATCCAGCTCGGTGTGGCCGACGTTGAGGTCGCCCACCACGAGGGCGTGGTCGCTGTGTTTAGCCAGCTCTGGCAGCCGGTTGAGCAAACAATCGAGGAACCGGAACTTGTCGTCCTGTTTGGGGGTGCCGGCCTCGCCGGAGTGCACGTAGGCGCTGACGACCGTCAGCTGCGAGGCGTCGCCCGCAGCGTTGCGCACGGTGTAGTCGGCTTCGACCCAGCGTCCGGCGGTGGCGAAGTAGTCGTCGCCGATGCCCACCCGGGTGGCCAGGGGCTCGTCGCGGGAGGCAATGGCGACGCCGGCGCGGCCCTTGGCCTCGGCTTCCGCGTGCAGGATATGCCAGCCCTCGCCGAGCAGCTCCCGGACGATCGCGTCAGGCGCGCGGACTTCCTGCAGGCAGAGGATGTCCACCTCGCGGGGTTCCAGCCACGCCGCCATGCCATTCTTGTAGGCGGCGCGTAGGCCGTTGACGTTGACTGATGCGATGCGAAGGTGGTCCTTCTTCAATGCCGAGCTCACCGGATCCACTCTAGACGATGGTTCCGGTGACGGGCTCGTCAGTACCGCCGGCGGATTTGATCATGTCCCGCGCGTTGGTTGCCGTGATCTCGATGGTTTCCAGCGCCCGGCGGATCGTGTCCTGGTCCGCGGCTGTGCCCTTGGCGCGCTCCTGCTCCACCACGCGGACCTGCACCTGGACGATTTTGAAGGAGTGATCCAGTTTCAGGTCGCGGACCTCGTCGGCTTCGCGGCGGATCTCCGTCCGGCGGGTGCCGCCGGCGTCGGTGCTTACCGACGACGGCGCCCGGCCGGTGGCCGCGTTGAAGGCGTTCTGCGCCTCATTGAGTTTGGCGCCGGCCTTCTTGGCGGCCTTCTGGATGCTGAAGACGACGAAGGCCGCCAGGGCGAGCCAGAATCCGGCGATGATCGCCACGACCCAGCCCACGACGTCGTTCTGGTTGGCCGCAAAGATGACAGCGACGACGAAGGCGACAATGAAGACCATCATCGCGGGTCCGCTGATGCGGAGCATGGAGAACTTGCCTTTGGCGGAGTTGTACGCGGACGGCCTGGAAGAGTTGCCCAAAGATTGCATGATTCCATTATCGCAAACCCCCGCTGTGCCCCGGGCCGCTTCCACCCCGGGCGAACGTTTCCGCACCAGCGCCGCTGTCCGGTCCGGGGGACATGCCCATTCTTCGCACCCGGGACCGGGCATAATGGCACTATGTCCGCCCGCTGGCCCCGGCGCGGGGCATGTCCCTCCGGGCCGGTTTCCAGTCCAGCGGGACATGCCCATTCTTCGCACCCGGAACCGGGCATAATGACACTATGTCCACCCGCTGGCCCCGGCGCGGGGCATGTCCCTTCGGGCCGCTCTCCAGTCCAGTTGTCCAGTCCAGCGGGACATGCCCATTCTTCGCACCCGGGACCGGGCATAATGACACTATGTCCGCCCGCTGGCTCCGGCGCGGGGCATGTCCCCGTGGGCGGAGGCGTCCGGTCCGGGGGTTTTAGGACAGCACCAGGCAGAACGGGTGGCCGCTGGGGTCCGCGTAGACTCGGAAGCTGGCCGTGCCGGCGTCGAGGCTGGTGGCGCCGAGCCGGAGCACTTCTGCTTCGGCAGCGTCGAGGTCCTCGACCAGCACGTCCACGTGCATCTGCTGCGGGTGCTCGGCGTCGGGCCACTCCGGACGGACCAGCCGGTCCACCCGTTGGAAAGCCACAGCGGGCCGGTCGGCGGCGTCGCCGATGGAAATCCAGCCGTCGTCCTCCTGGACCCGGATCATGCCCAGCAGCTCCTGGTAGAATACCGCCAGGGTGTCCGGGTCCTCGCAGTCGATGACGAGGGCTTGCCATATGCCAATCATGGTTCTCCTTTTGCGGGGGCAGGCTACTTGAGGAACAGCCGGCGGAGCCGTCCGGTGGTCAGCAGCAGACCGAGGGCGATCATCACCAGGTAGTAGCCGATGTGCAGCGCCGTTGCCGGGGTGAACACCCCCACGCTGATCTGGCGCAGCAGCTCCACGCCGTGCCACAGCGGCATGGCCTGGATGAACCACTGGATGTACTGCGGGTAGACGCTGAGCGGGTAGAAGGTGGCGCTGAAGAGGAACATCGGCAGCATCACGAAGTTGATCCAGTCCATCTGCTGGAACGTCTTCATGAAACTGGTGATGCCCATGCCGAAGCTCGCGAAGCCGAAGGCGATCAACACCGCGGCCGGGATCATCAGGACGGCCCACGGCGTGGTGATCAGCCCCATAATGCCCATCACGGCGGTGAACCCGGTGGCGTACATCAGGCCGCGCAGCAGGGCCAGGAAGATTTCGCCCATCGCCACGTCCAGCGGGCCGAGCGAGGTGTAGAGCATGCCCTGGTAGAGCTTGGCGAAATTCATCTTGAAGAAGACGTTCCACGTGGAGTCGTAGACGGCACCGTTCATCGCGGAGACGGCCAGCAGTGCGGGGGCGATGTAGGCGGCGTAGGAAATCTCTCCGCCGCCGGGACCCTGCACCGAGCCGACGATCGAGCCCAGGCCCACGCCCATCGAGATCAGGTACAGCACCGGCTCGAAGAAGCCCGAGAGCATGACCATCCAGTTGCTGCTCTTGGTCGCCATCAGCCCGCGGGCGACGACGGCGCGGACGTTGCGGGAGTAGAGCGGTCCGAAGCGCCGGTTGCGGGCGTCGTCGGTGACGCTGGAGCCGGATTCCCGGCTTCGGGTGACTGCGCCCATCAGCCCATCCTCTTCACGAACTCGCGCTTGGTGAGGACCCAGCCGGCGGCGGTGAGGGCCAGCAGGAACACCAGGTGCACCGCCGTGAGCAGCGGGGCCTCCTGGTAGCCGTAGCTGAACACCCGGCCCAGCTCGGTGCCGTGCCAGATCGGGGAGATCCAGCCGATCCACCGGATGGCCAGTGGCAGAGTGTCCAGCGGGAAAAACGTGCCGGAAAACAGGAACAGCGGCGTCACGATGAAGCGCATGACCATGGCGAACTGGCCCTTGTCCTCCTTGATCGATGCCGCGTAGGCCATCAGCGGCAGCCCGAAGGACAGCCCGGTGAGGGTGGCAACCAGGATCGAGACCCAGCCCCAGCCGCTCGGGGATGCCCCGAACAGTGCCACGACGGCGAAGTAGATGGCCGACTGCAGAAAGAAACGGACCGTGACGGCGATGATCTGTCCGAGGGCAATCTGCTCCGGCGTCAGCGGCGAGGCATGCGGGCCGTAATAGACCCGGCGCCACTTGAAGCCGTCCATCACCGGGAACGTGAACTCGTTGGCGGCCGTCATGACCGCGGCCGAGATCAGCAGGGCCGGGGCGATGAACGTCAGGTAGCTGACGCCGCCGAAGATCGACGTGCTGTTGGTGTCCACCAGCGTGGCAAGTCCGACGCCCATGGCGAACAGGTAGGCGACCGGCTGCCCGACGCCGTACATGACGATGGTCCAGCCGTAGCCTTTCATCACCCGCAGGACCTGCTCGGCGTAGTAGAAGGCCCCCCACTTCCGCGCCCGGGCAGCCGATACTGGCGGCGAGTGGGCGCGCAGCGGCGATGCCGCCGTCGTGGTGCCCGACGTCGGGGTGCCCGACGTCGGGGTGCCCGACGTCGAGGTGCCCGCCGCCCCGGTGACCGCGTGCCCCGTTGGTCCGGACTGCTCAGTCAACGAGGCTCCTGCCGGTCAGGCGCAGGAAGACGTCTTCCAGCGAGGACCGGCGCACCAGGGAGGTGACCGGCCGGAGTCCCCGGGCGGTCACCTGCTCGAGCGCTGCTTCGCCGTCGTGCGCATAGATCAGGACCCGGTCCGGCAGGGTTTCCAGCCGCTCGCCGATACCTTCGAGCTCGGCTCCGACGGTGCCGTTGCGTTCGGAACCGAAGCGCAGTTCCAGGACCTCGCGGGTGGAATACTCGCGGATCAGGCTGGCGGGCGAACCCTCGGCCATGATCTTTCCCTTGTCCACCACGATCAGGCGGTCGCAGAGCTGCTCGGCCTCGTCCATGTAGTGGGTGGTGAGGATCAGGGTGACGCCCTGCTCCTTGAGCCGGAACAGCCGGTCCCAGAGGATGTGCCGGGCCTGCGGGTCCAGCCCGGTGGTGGGTTCGTCGAGCAGCAGGATGCGGGGCTCATTGATCAGGGAGCGCGCGATGGTGAGCCTGCGCTTCATGCCGCCGGAGAGCGCGTCCACCTTGGATTTTGCCTTGTCCGTGAGCTGGGCGAACTCCAGCAGCTCGTCGGCCTTGGGCTTGAGGTAGCTCATGGGCAGACCGAAGTAGCGGCCGTAGACCAGCAGGTTGTCCCGGACCTTGAGCTCCTCGTCCAGGTTGTCCTGCTGCGGGACGACGCCCAATTGCGCGCGGACTTCCGGGCCGTGCTGGTCCGGATCCAAGCCCATGATGCTGAGTTTTCCGGAGGAACGCTGGGAAACGCCGCCGATCATCTTCATGGTGGTGGATTTGCCGGCCCCGTTGGGTCCGAGCAGGCCGAACGCCTCGCCGGCGGGCACAGAAAAGGAGATGCCGTCGACGGCGGTGACCTCGCCGTAGCGCTTGGTCAGGTTTTCGGCGGTGATGACGTACTGCGGCGGGCCGGTGTTGGCAGGGCTGTTCAACGGCGCTTCCTTGGGTGCGGCTTCCTGGCGTGAGGTTTGCTTCGAGACGAGTTCAGGCACCCGAACACGGTAATGGAAACGGTCGAACTATGAAAGAGTTAATTCGTAAAAAATCCAGACGTTTGCCGTTCTGTTATGCCCGGGGCTGTGTCCGGGGCTACGTCCGTCTGCTAAGTCCTTGGCTTAAGTGGCTCACGCGGCGCCGGAGCTGCCTTCCGCTGCCGCGTGGCGTTCCGCTGTTTCCACCACGTTTGCCAGCAACATGGCCCGGGTCATGGGGCCCACTCCCCCGGGATTAGGCGAAAGCCAGGCGGCGACGCCGTCGGCGGCGGGTTCAACATCTCCGGTGACCACGGCCTTGCCGGAGCCGTCGTCCACCCGGCTCACGCCGACGTCGAGCACTATCGCGCCGGGCTTGAGGTCCGCCGCCTTGATCATGTGCGGCTGGCCGGCTGCGGCGATCACGACGTCGGCCTGCCGGAGTTCGGCGGGCAGGTCCACGGTGCCGGTGTGTGCCAGGATGACAGTGGCGTTGACGTCCTTGCGGGTGAGCAGCAGCCCCACCGGGCGGCCGATGGTGACGCCGCGGCCCACCACGAGCACACGCTTGCCGCTGAGGCTGATCCCATGCCGGGTCAGCAGCTCCACGCAGCCCTTGGGCGTGCACGGCAGCGGGGACTTCATGGGGCCGCTGACGTTGGCCACGAGCCGGCCGAGGTTCATCGGGTGCAGGCCGTCGGCGTCCTTGTCGGGATCCATGGCCTCCAGGATGATGTCCTGGTCGATGTGCCCGGGCAGCGGCAACTGGACGATGTAGCCGGTGCACTCCGGGTTCGCGTTGAGCTCCCGGACCACGGCCAGGAGCTCCTCCTGAGTGGTTTCCGCCGGCAGGTCACGGCGGATGGAGGTGATGCCCACCTCCGCGCAGTCCTTGTGCTTGCCGCCAACGTACCAGGTGCTTCCCGGGTCCGAGCCGACCAGAACGGTGCCGAGGCCGGGCAAAATGCCCCGGGCTTTCAGCGCGGCGACGCGCCCGGCCAGCTCGGCCTTGATCGTGGCGGCGGTGGCCCTGCCGTCCAGAATCCTCGCGGTGTGGCCGCTGTCTGATGTCGCCGTGCCGGCGGTGTCAGTCGTCATCCGGTCACCACTGCTCGTGCTGCGGGTACAGCGGGAAGTCGGCGGCGAGCTTGTCCACGCGGGCCTGCAGGGCTTCAACATTGACGCTGCCAGCGGTGCCCCCTACCAGCGCGGTGGCGATGATGTCGGCCACCTCGGTGAACTCCTCGGCGCCGAAGCCGCGGGTGGCCAGGGCCGGGGTGCCGATCCGCAGGCCGGAGGTGACCATCGGCGGGCGGGGGTCGAAGGGCACGGCATTGCGGTTCACGGTGATGCCCACGGAGTGAAGCAGGTCTTCTGCCTGCTGGCCGTCCAGCCGGGAGTTCCGCAGATCCACCAGGACCAGGTGCACATCGGTGCCGCCGGTGAGGACGGAGACGCCAGCGTCGGACACATCGGCCTGGTTCAGCCGCTCGGCGATGATCCGGGCGCCTTCCAGGACACGCTCCTGGCGTTCCTTGAATTCCTCCGTGCCGGCGATCTTGAAGGCAACGGCCTTGGCGGCGATCACGTGCATGAGGGGTCCGCCCTGCTGGCCGGGGAAGACGTTGGAGTTGATCTTCTTGGCCCATTCCTGCTTGGCCAGGATCACGCCGGAGCGGGGACCCGCGAGGGTCTTGTGCACGGTGGAGGTCACGACGTCGGAGTGCGGCACGGGGCTGGGGTGCAGCCCGGCGGCCACGAGGCCGGCGAAGTGTGCCATGTCCGTCCACAGCAGGGCGCCGACCTCGTCGGCGATCGAGCGGAAGGCCGCGAAGTCGAGCTGCCGCGGGTAGGCGGACCAGCCGGCGATGATGACCTTCGGCTTCTCGGCTATGGCCTGTTCGCGCAGTTTGTCCATGTCGATCCGGAAGTGATCTTCCTCGACCTGGTAGGCGGCAACCTGGTAGAGCTTGCCGGAGAAGTTAAGCTTCATGCCGTGGGTCAGGTGGCCGCCGTGGGCCAGCGACAGTCCCAGGATCTTTTCCCCCGGGGTGATCATGGCCGAGAGCGCCGCGGCGTTTGCCTGCGCGCCGGAGTGCGGCTGCACGTTGGCGTATTCGGCGCCGAAAAGGTCCTTGACCCGGTCGATCGCGAGCTGTTCGGCAACGTCGACGTATTCGCAGCCGCCGTAGTAGCGGCGGCCGGGGTAGCCCTCGGCGTATTTGTTGGTCAGGACCGAGCCCTGGGCTTCCATCACCGCGCGCGGGGCGAAGTTTTCGGAGGCGATCATTTCCAGGGTGCCGCGCTGGCGGCCCAGTTCCTGCGCCAGTACGGCGGCGATTTCGGGATCAAGTTCGGCCAGCGGCTGATTGCTCACGGCGGCTGAGGTGAGACGGACGGAAGTAGTCACGGAAAACTCCTGGTTTGGCAACGGGCACAGCTTTTAAGGTCAGGTTACCGGCTGGCCCGCTGCGTCGCCCCTAGATTACGGCCCCGAAGACTGGCACACGCAAGACGGGGCGCACTCCAAGGATCAGCACCCCCGCGGGAGGACCGACGACGGGCCGGCAGCCAGGCTGCCAACCGGCAAAACATGACCCTCGGCCCAGGCGTACGATCCGTGGTCTTCGTGCGTGCCGCTCCCTGGTGGTTAGCCACCCAACGCCAGTTGCGACCGTTCAAGACTAACCCAGTCCCTGCCCGCGCGCGGGTAGGGTGGTCATCGTGACTGACCAGAACCTTACTGCTTCCTACATCCTGACCCTCTCCTGCCCCGACCGGCCCGGAATCGTGCACGCCGTCGCCGGCGCGCTCCTCGTGGCTGGCGGCAATATTACGGACTCCCAGCAGTACGGCAGCCAAAGTACCGGCACATTCTTCATGCGGGTGGAGGCCACGACGGCGGCGTCCCTGATTGAACTCCACGCGGCGCTGGAGCCTGTGGCGCGGGCGTTCGGCATGCAGTGGAGCCTCAACCCGGAAGGCCGGAAGGTCCGCACCCTGTTGATGGCGAGCACCTCGGCGCACTGCCTCAACGACCTGCTCTTCCTGCAGCGTTCGGGCACCCTGCCGATTGAGATCCCGGCCATTGTGTCCAACCACAAGGATCTTGCCGGCCTGGCCGAGTTCTACGGCATCCCCTTCCACCATATTCCAGTCACCCCGGACACCAAGGTCCAGGCCGAGGACAAGCTGCGGGCCCTAATGGCGGAGCATGACATCGAGCTGACGGTGCTGGCCCGCTACATGCAGATCATCTCCAACGAACTCTGCGACGAGTTGACGGGCAAGGCCATCAACATCCATCACTCCTTCCTGCCGTCCTTCAAGGGCGCCAGGCCGTACCACCAGGCGCACGCCCGCGGTGTCAAGCTGGTCGGCGCCACGGCGCACTATGTGACGGCCGCCCTCGACGAGGGCCCGATCATCGAACAGGAAGTCATCCGGGTGGACCACCGGCGCACCGCCGAACAGTTCGTCCAGATGGGACGCGATGTGGAGGGCCGCACGCTCGCCCAGGCCGTGCAGTGGCATGCCGAGCACCGCGTGCTGCTCGACGGCAACCGGACGGTTGTCTTTAACTGACGTAGGTCATTGACTAGAGCCATGGCACCTCTACAGGAGAACCAGCTGGCGGAGTTCGTGGCCCTGCTCAAAACCGAGGGCCGGAGGTCCGTGCTCGGCCTCGATTGCGGCCCGGGCGCGGATGGGCTGCGCTTTGTCCGGGCCGGCATCCATTTCACCGGGGTGGACCCGTCCGAGGAGAACATCCATTCGGCGCGCGCCCGGGGCCTTGAGGCAACAGTGGCGCACGCCGGGTCGTTGCCGTTCGCAGACTCCGCTTTCCCTGCGGTGTGGGCGGTGGGCGCCCTGGCCGGCCTGCCGCCGGAGCAGCGGGACGACGTGGTCCGCGAACTGGGCAGGGTCACGGCGCCCGGCGGCCCGATCGCCGTCGTACTCCCCGAAGAGGGCCTCCCCGAACCGGATCCGCACGGACAGGGCCTCCCCGAACCTGGCCCGGGCGACGAAGAGGACGGGGGCTTCACGGTCCTCCGTTCCCCCGCCTGAAGAAACTCCCGTTGCGCTATCACTTGTGGTCGTTTCCAGCCCCTCAGAAGGACTCCAACTGATAGCTCAACGGGAGGTGGTGTGTCCTAGGCTGGAGGCATGGCTCCCCTTTACGCTTTCGCCGGCGACACCCCGGCCGTCCACCCCTCCGCCTTCATCGCCCCCACCGCCTCGGTGATCGGCAAGGCAACCCTGGCCGAGGGCTCCAGCGCCTTCTACGGCGTGTCGGTCCGCGCCGACACCGCCGCGATCACCGTCGGCGCCGGCACCAACCTGCAGGACAACGTGGTGCTGCACGCGGACCCCGGCTTCCCTTGCACCGTCGGCGCCCGGGTCAGCGTCGGCCACAGCGCCGTCGTGCACGGCTGCACGGTAGAGGACGACTGCCTGATCGGCATGAGCGCCACGATCCTCAACGGCGCGGTGATCGGCGCCGGCTCCCTCATCGCCGCCGGCGCGGTGGTGCTGGAAGGGACCGTCGTACCGCCCCGCTCGCTGGTCGCCGGCGTGCCCGCAAAGGTCCGGCGCGAACTGAGCGACGAAGAATTCGCCGGTGTCCAGCAGAATGCCGCGCACTACCGGGAACTGGCCCGGGCGCACCATGAACTGCACGGCTGACGTTCCCTCCGCCGCCTCCAGCAGCCGGCGGCCGTGGCGGACACGACGGCGGCCCTTTCAGCGGACTTCCCGACCCGCCTTGCGTTAACTTCTTGACTGCAAGCCTGGAATGCGTCACGCTTCATGTCATGCCCTCACCAACGCGCTCAACGAGGAGCCGAACCAAAAACCCCGGATCACAATCCGCACTCCGGCACCTGAACCAGCAGCGGATCATCGAATGCCTTCTGGCCGGCCCCTCCACACAGGCCGAACTGGCACGTCAGACCGGCCTCTCCACCGCCACGGTCTCCAACATCGTCAGGATCATGCAGGACGCCGGACTGGCGTCAACCGAGCCGATCACCAGTTCCGGACGGCGAGCACTGAACGTCCGGCTCAACAGCAACGGGGCCGTGGCCGTCGGTATCGACTTCGGCCGCCGGCACCTGCGCGTGGTCCTTGCCTCGCTCAGCTACCACGTGATCGCCGAGGAATCCGTCCTGCTGCCGCTCGGCCACCACGCCGAGGAAGGCATCAGCGCCGCCGTCGGGGTGCTGGACCGGCTGCTGGCGGACAGCGGCGTCGAACGCAGCGCCCTGGTGGGCGCCGGCGTCGGCATCCCCGGCCCCATCAACCGCCGCACGGGGACCGTGGCGCAGGGTGCCATCCTGCCTGAATGGGTAGGCATCAATATCCAGCAGCGACTGGAGGAAGCCCTGAATCTCCCTGTTTTTGTGGACAACGACGCCAACCTCGGCGCGCTGTCCGAGGTCACCTGGGGGCCGCACAGCGGCATCGGCAACCTGATGTTCCTCAAGATCGGTTCAGGCATCGGCGCCGGGCTGATCCTCAACGGGGTGCCCTACTACGGCAATGTCGGGATCACCGGCGAAATCGGCCACGCCACCATCCACGAACACGGGCTGGTCTGCCGTTGCGGCAACCGGGGCTGCCTGGAAACCATCGCGTCCACCACCACCATGATCGAGCTATTGAGCCGCGGCGAAGACAGGCCGTTGACGCCGGAGGACATTGTCCGCAAGGCCCTCGTCAAGGACTCCGCAACTCTGCGCGTGGTGGACGACGCCGGACTCGCCGTCGGACGTGCGCTGGGCAATGTGGCGAACCTGATCAACCCGGAAGTGATCGTGGTGGGCGGCCCGCTGGCCGGACTGGGAGAGCTGCTCCTGGACCCGATCCGGCGGGGTCTGGTCCGCCATGCCGTACCGGTCATCGGCGAGACCACCACGCTCACGATGTCCTCGTTGGGAAACCGGGCGGAGGCCCTGGGCGCCACCTCACTCGTCTTCCAACATGCCGGAATCCGGCGCAACTAAGCTATTTGTTACCGCTCCGTTGCGTTAAAGACTTGACGACAAGGGCTGTGATCCAGTTTACTTTTTCATCAGACGGCCCTGCGGTTTGCAGGGGCCCGACAACGAAGTCATGCATTGGAGGCGTAAGGGCAGATGACGTCCCTCAACACGCACAGCGATCCGGTAATTCTCGAGATGCGCTCCATCACCAAAGAGTTCCCCGGCGTTAAGGCACTGTCCGACGTGACCCTGCGGGTGAAGGCCGGTGAAATCCACGCCATCTGCGGTGAAAACGGCGCCGGAAAGTCCACGCTGATGAAAGTCCTCTCCGGCGTCTACCCCTACGGCAGCTACACGGGAGACATCGTCTACCAGGCGGAAGTCCAGGAATTCAAGGACATCCGGGCCAGCGAGCACGCCGGAATCGTGATCATCCACCAGGAGCTCGCCCTAATCCCGGAACTGTCGATCATGGAGAACATCTTCCTCGGCAACGAACCCACCAAACGCGGCGTGATCGACTGGGCCCAGGCCCGGACCCGCTCCACCGAACTGCTGGCCAGGGTGGGGCTCCGCGAGGATCCGCAAACCCCGGTGAAGGAAATCGGCGTCGGCAAGCAGCAGCTCGTCGAAATCGCCAAGGCGCTCAACAAGTCCGTGAAACTCCTGATCCTGGACGAGCCCACCGCCGCGCTGAACGAATCCGACTCCCAGCACCTGCTGGATCTCATGCTGGGCCTCAAAGGCCGTGGCATCACCTCCATCATCATTTCCCACAAACTCAATGAGATCGAGCAGATCGCGGATTCCATCACCATCATCCGCGACGGAAAGTCGATCGAGACGCTCGACGTCAAGGCGGACGGCGTCGACGAGGACCGCATCATCAAGGGCATGGTGGGCCGGACGCTGGAATCCCGTTTCCCGGACCACGAGCCCAAGATCGGCGAGGTGTTCTTCGAGGTCAAGAACTGGAACGTTGGCCACCCGCAAATCCAGGACCGCCTGGTCTGCAAGAACTCGAACTTCTTTGTCCGCCGCGGCGAGATCGTCGGCGTCGCCGGGCTGATGGGGGCCGGGCGCACCGAACTTGCGCGCTCCGTCTTCGGCCGCTCCTACGGCCGCTTCATCTCCGGCCACGTTTACAAGGACGGCAGGGAGATCAGCCTCCGCAGCGTCAAGCAGGCTATCGACGCCGGGCTGGGCTACGTGACCGAGGACCGCAAGTCCCTCGGGCTGAACCTGCTGGACGACATCAAGGCCACCACGGTGTCGGCCGCGCTGAAGAAGATCAGCAAGCACAACATCGTGGACGCAAACCAGGAATTCACCGTCGCCGAGCAGTACCGCAAGTCATTGCGGACCAAGGCGCCGTCCGTGGAGGAGGGGGTGGCCAAACTGTCCGGCGGCAACCAGCAGAAGGTGGTGCTGGCCAAGTGGATGTTCACCGACCCGGACCTCCTGATCCTGGACGAACCCACCCGCGGGATCGACGTCGGCGCCAAGTATGAGATCTACGGCATCATCCAGCAGCTGGCCAACCAGGGAAAGGGCGTCATCGTCATCTCCTCGGAGCTGCCCGAGCTGCTGGGCCTTTCGGACCGCATCTACACCATCTTCGAGGGCGCCATCACCGGCGTGCTCGACAAGGACGACGCCAGCCAGGAGAGCCTCATGAAACTCATGACGTCCGCCCGCAAGACCGCCTGACCCGCTGGGACCATCCAGAACACTCCGATCACTGACGGAAACAAGGACTGAAACAATGAACGCGCTCAAGAAGCTCTTTGGCGGCAACACCCGTCAATTCGGCATGATCTTCGCCCTGGTTGCGCTGATCGTCTTCTTCCAGATTTTCACAGAGGGCCGCACGCTCACCCCGGGCAATGTCATCAACCTCTTCAACGGCAACTCCTACATCCTGATCCTTGCGATCGGCATGGTCCTGGTGATCATTGCCGGCCACATCGATCTCTCCGTCGGCTCGGTGGCGGCCTTCGTGGGCGTCAGCGTGGCGCTCATGGTCCGGGACTGGGGCATCCCGTGGTACCTCGGCGTCCTCCTCGGGCTGCTGCTGGGCGTGCTGATCGGCGCCTGGCAGGGCTTCTGGACGGCCTATGTGGGCATCCCGGCGTTTATCGTCACACTGGCCGGCATGCTCTTGTTCCGCGGCTTCAACCAGTTCGTCGGCAAGTCCAACACCATCCCGGTTCCGGCTGACTTCCAATACATCGGGTCCGGCTATCTGCCCGAGCTCGGACCCGACACCGGCTTCAACAACCTGACCGTTCTGCTGGGCCTGCTCGCTGTTGCCTTCGTGGTCTTCAGCGAACTTCGTTCCCGCCGCACGGCCAAGGCACTGGGCGCGGAGGTGCCCGAAAACTGGGTCACCATCACCAAGCTGGTCCTGGTCTGCGGCGCCATCCTCTACGCCACGTACCTGTTCGCCACCGGCCGCCCGGGCACGTCCTTCCCCATCCCGGGCCTGATCCTCGCGGTCCTGGTCATCATCTACGGCTTCATCTCCGCCAAGACCATCATCGGCCGCCACATCTACGCGGTGGGCGGCAACCGGCACGCCGCGGAGCTCTCCGGCGTGCAGTCCAAGAAGGTCAACTTCCTGGTCATGATGAACATGTCGATCCTGGCCGGCCTCGCCGGCATGATCTTCGTCGGCCGCTCCACCGCCTCGGGCCCGTTCGACGGCGTCGGCTGGGAACTGGACGCCATCGCGGCCGTGTTCATCGGCGGCGCCGCCGTGACCGGCGGCGTGGGCACCGTGATCGGCTCGATCGTCGGCGGCCTCGTGATGGCCGTGCTGAACAACGGCCTGCAGCTCCTCGGCGTCGGCGCCGACCTCACCCAGATCATCAAGGGCCTGGTGCTCCTGATCGCCGTCGCCTTCGACGTGTACAACAAAACCCAGGGCAAGAAATCGATCATCGGCCTGATGATGAAGAACTTCGGCCGCAACAACGAGATCAAGCCTGACGAGACCACGTCCACCAAAGAGGTCATCTCCAAGGGAGCCTGAGCGGCTCCCCTGGTCCCGGATCCCCGGTCCCGCCTCCCGAATATTCTCCGCACACCATCTAGAGAAAGTGAACCAAGCAATGCAACTGATTGGTAAAGCAGGAAAGGCAGCAGCGATCGCTGCTATTGCAGCACTGGCGCTGACAGCCTGCGGCCGTTCCGAAACTACGACCGGTGGATCCACCGCCGGCGGCGAGGCGTTCCCCAAGAACTCCTCGATCGGCGTCGCGCTCCCCCAGAAAACCAGCGAAAACTGGGTCCTGGCCGAGAAGCTGTTCAACGACGGCCTCAACGGTGCCGGCTTCAAGGCAGATGTGCAGTTCGCCAACGGCGGCGTCTCGGAGCAGCAGAACCAGATCAGCGCCATGGTCACCAAGGGCGCCAAGGTCATCATCGTCGGCGCCATCGACGGTGCTCAGCTGGGTACCCAGCTGCAGCAGGCCAAGGAATCCGGCGCCACGATCATCGCGTATGACCGTCTGCTGCTGAACACCGCCAACGTGGACTACTACGTGGCCTACGACAACTTCAAGGTCGGCGAGCTCCAGGGCCAGGCCCTGCTGGACGGCATGAAGGCCAAGAAGCCCTCCGGCCCGTACAACATCGAGCTGTTCGCCGGATCCCCGGATGACGCCAACGCGAAGGTATTCTTCGACGGCGCCATGAGCATCCTGAAGCCGAAGATCGACGACGGCACCCTCAAGGTAGTCTCCGGCCAGACGTCCTTCGAGCAGGCAGTCACCCAGGGCTGGAAGGCAGAGAACGCCCAGCGTCGTGCCGACACCCTGCTGACCGGCAGCTACGGCACTGCAACCCTGGACGGCGTGCTGTCCCCGAATGACACGCTCGCCCGCGCAGTCCTGACCTCGGTCAAGGCCGCCGGCAAGCCGCTTCCGGTGATCACCGGTCAGGACTCCGAGGTTGAATCCGTCAAGTCCATCCTCGCCGGTGAGCAGTACTCCACCATCAACAAGGACACCCGCAAGCTCGTGGAGCATGCAATCACCATGGTCAAGGACATCCAGGCCGGCAAAAAGCCCGAGATCAACGATGACAAGTCCTACAACAACAAGGTCAAGACCGTTCCGGCCTACCTGCTGGAGCCGGTCATCGTGACGAAGGAAAACGTCAAGACCGCCTACGCCGACGATCCGGTACTCGGACCGCTGACGAAGTAATACCTACTACCGACACAACCGCTTGAGGCGCTAAGCCCCGGGTAACAAGAGAGAGCCCCGGCTCCCCCGCAAGGGAGTGCCGGGGCTCTTCTGCGCCCTCTCAGCAGGGCTGCCACGGCCCTCACCGGCCTGTATCCGGGGCGTCCGGCTCAGCTGTGCGGTCAAGGAAAGTCCCAGCCCGCTTGAAGTCGCGGACAATAAACATGATCCCGATCAGCTGGACAGCCACGCCAACAGCCATGACCCACGGGATGAACCCGTCTCCCCGAAAGATCTGCGGAATGAACACGAGCGGGGACACGGACATCCAGATGAGCGGTGTGGCGAGATTCTTTCGTAGCTGCACTGCGGCAGCCCGAGTGATGACGAGGTGCTTCGGATCAACGGCCGTCTTCCCGAAAATCTGCCGGCGGATGTCCTTTCGTTCCGCATCCTCCAGCGAAAGGAGCACATCGATCCTGCCCACCTCGGCTGACGGCAGGATTTTCTTCGCGTTATAGACGAGCCCCCCAATCCCGACGCCCAGCACAGCAAGGAAACACCAAAACACCAAGAAAGACGGCCAATCCGTCGGGGCGCCCCCGAAAGCCAAGATCCCGCTCACAGTGACCGCTGCGGCTAGTACTACAGTCGCGTTTGTGGGACGTGACCGCGGGCCTTGTAATGGCATTGCTGGGCGCGGTGTTGGTGTTTTCGTCGCCAGAGGGAGCAGT